>CANGFL010000011.1 GCA_947453015.1 Oxalobacteraceae bacterium
CGCGATATATTTACAGGCTTGAGTAAAACAGAGCGTGATGATCTGATCGCCTTTGTGAATTCGCTCTAATTCAAATGGCGCTGAACTCATGACGCGCCCACAACAAATTCGCTATTTCTTACTAGCGTTGTTTCTGTATGTATTTTTTCGCCATTGGTTGGGTCCTAAACTGAATCTAGAGGGTTGGACGCTGACGATTGGCGCCTATGGGTTTGCTGTTGCGATTGCTACGGTGTATTTGTATTGGATACTCAAGCGCGCTGGGCGACCTCCAGAAGAAAAGGATGCGTGATGATGATCAGGACTCTCGTAGTACTTATATTGACTTTAGTCGCCGCAAGCGCGCATGCAGAGTGGATACTGTATGGCGATAACGGTAAGGCTGAATTTTATTATGACGATAAAACGATTGTTACGAATGGAATTTATGTCACTGTTTGGGAAATGCTGAATTACAGTTTTCCGCTGAATGGCGTATTGTCTAATCGATCGCATAAAGAGTACGATTGCAAAGCAGCTCAGTTTCGTAATTTGCAAGGTGAGTTTTTTAATGCGCCTTATTTAAAAGGCGAAAAAGTTAGCAGTAATATGGATCCGGAAGATAATTGGCGACCCGTTGTCGAGGGCACACAGAATCAGCATCTTATGCAGCTTGTATGTGGGATGCGTAGCTAATTTTAGCAAACTGCATCGTAGTAAAACCAAGGAGTAGTCAGTGATTGCCGTCTTGGAAGCTCATCGCGCGGGCTTATTTGCTCGCGTTCATTGGCTGCCTAATCTCATTGCAGGGTTGGTAGTTGGCATCGTTGCTTTGCCGCTGGCGATGGCGTTTGCGATTGCTTCCGGTGCGCGTCCCGAACAAGGCATTTATACCGCGATCATCGGCGGAGGTTTGATTTCTGTTTTCGGTGGCAGTCGATTACAAATCGCAGGGCCGACCGGTGCATTCATCGCCATACTGGCAGGCATCACTGCCAAATACGGTATCGCCGGTTTACAGGTGGCGACATTAATGGCCGGAGTGATGTTGTTGTTGATGGGCTTAGCCCGTATGGGCGGCGTAATTAAGTTTATTCCGGCGCCGGTTGTTGTGGGATTTACTGCGGGTATAGGTGTCATCATTTTTGTTGGGCAGTGGAGCGAATTTTTTGGATTGCCCAAACCCGCCGGTGAGCATTTTCATGAAAAGCTCTGGCATCTGCTGCAGTCACTACCGACTGCACATCTACCCACATTGAGTTTCGCGCTGCTCGGTTTGCTAGTAGTTTTGTTAACACCCAAAATCAAACTCTTAGCTCGTATACCCGGACCGCTAGTCGCCATGGTTGTGGTCACGCTGTTGCAGATGATTTTGCATATGCCCGGAGTGGCCACCATAGGTTCCGCATTTGGTGGCATACCTACTGGCCTTCCTACATTTGTTGTACCTGAGATGTCTGTGCCACAAATTATCACGCTGATAGGACCTGCATTTACGATAGCAATGCTGGGTGCTATTGAAGCTTTACTCTCTGCCGTTGTCGCTGATGGTATGGCCGGTACTAAACATGATTCAAATCAGGAATTAATTGGACAGGGATTAGCTAATATCGCTGCGCCATTTTTCGGCGGATTCGCTGCCACTGGTGCGATAGCACGCACAGCAACGAATATACGTAATGGTGCGACGAGTCCACTAGCGGGCATCATGCATGCCATTACTTTGATCGCGGTGCTCCTGTTTTTAGCGCCGCTTGCAGCAGACATACCACTTGCAGCGCTGGCAGCTATTTTGTTTGTGGTGGCGTGGAATATGAGTGAGGTAAAACATTTTGCTCATCTTCTTAAAACTGCCCCTATTGCTGATCGCTTAATTTTAGTTATTACCTTTGTATTGACCGTTTTTGCTGATCTGGTGGTGGCGGTCAATGTGGGTATGATTTTGGCGATACTGCATTTTCTTCGCCGTATGTCGGATGCTGTTGAAACACTCCCCGTCGATGAAACTGAGCTTCATACCGAATTGGCGCGGCACGACATACACCATCTGCCGCCAGATTTATTAGTTTACGAAATTGCGGGACCTATGTTTTTTGGGGCAGTAGAAAATTTTGAACGGGCCTTAGTTCAAACACAGGCTGATCCTAAAATCTTAATCATTCGTTTGCGTCGTGTGCCGTTCATGGATATCACAGGTATACAGGTTTTGGAAGAAGTGATGCAGAAATTGCGACTACGTGGCATCCGCGTCATGCTTTGTGAAGCGAATGAGCGTGTACTCGCTAAACTTCAGCGAGCAGGTGTGATTAATGAAGGTTCTGCAGAAGATTACGTAGACCATTTAATTGACGCGATAAAAAAAGCAATGCCTCCATCCTGAATCCACGCTGTACATTAAGTAATAGACAAAAAAGCCCGAATGCTTACGCAAACGGGCTTTTTTTACAAACCGTCTTTTCAGGCGATTCGACGGATAGCTTACTAATTACTCTTTGAAGGCTTCAATAGCGATATCGATTCTTACTTCATCACTGACGTTAGGTGCGTATTTACCCATGCCAAATTCTGTGCGTTTGATTGTCGTAAATGCATTCGCGCCAATCGCATCTTTCTTCGCTATAGGATGTGGCATCGCTTGGAAGGATGTCACTGTCAAAGTCACAGGCTTGGTAACACCTTTGAGCGTCAAGTTACCTTGAATTTCAGAGGGCTTATCGCCAGTAAAAATAACTTTGGTTGATTTAAAAGTCGCCGTTGGGAATTTGGCTGTGTTCAAAAAATCTTCAGCTTGGATATGCTCGTTAAACAGTGCAGAGCCTGTGTCCACTGACGTTGTTTCAATGGTGATGTCCACTTGACCTGTTTTTGCGGCTTTATCAAACAGTACCTTGCCTGTCGTTTTGTTGAAACGCGATAGTTGTATCGAGTAGCCTAGATGGCTATACGAAAAACGTGGGAAGGTGTGCGAATTGTCAATGGCGTAGCTATCAGCAGCTGCAAAGGCATTCGATGAAGCGGCGCTAATTAAAACCACTGCTGTAAAAAGTTTTTTCATGGTGATCATGGGAGATTCTCCTTGTTGTTGATTGAAATGAGTTTTGTTGCTGGGGTGATGCTATTTTTTCTTACTGCAAATTACTGATTAATTTCTTCGGGTGCTACTTGCCTGCGTGATGGAAGCATTTGTTTAAGGACATCATCTTTGTCGATGAAATGGTGTTTAAGTGCCGCAAGTACATGAACGATGAGGATACCTATCAGCAGTAGATTGAGTGCTTCATGGACTTCTTTCAGTGCATCGCCGACCACTTTATCTTTGGGTAATAAATCAGGAATAGGAAAAACGCCAAACCAGACTGTTTGAAATCCCTTCGCCGAACTCATCAGCCAACCTGATAAAGGAATTAAAAACATTAATGCGTAGAGAGCGAAATGAAAAACAGTCGCTGCCACTTTCTGTAGCTGAGGCATTTGCTCAGGCATAGCAGGCGGTGTATGAGTGATGCGCCAGCCGAGGCGAGCAATCACTAATAAAAATACAGTAACGCCTGCCCACTTATGCCAGGAATAAAATTTCAATTTGTCTGGTGAGAGTGGCAGATCACTCATGTAAAAACCAAGTATCAGCAAACAAAAAATCATCAGCGATATCAGCCAATGTAGTGTCTTTGCTGTGCTGGTGTAGTGTGTTGAATCTGACATGGAATCCTCAGAGATTAGTGCTTAGGTGAGAATGCATACGCATCCATAGCAAGTACGTAGTCGCTAATGCCCGCATGCAGACGTTCTACATCAGCGCCAGTACCGGCTGCTCCCAGTGCAACATACAAAGGCAAGAGATGTTCGTCGGTGGGATGAGCATTCACTGCGCCCGGTGCTTGTTCGCGGTAATGCATCAATGAATCGATATCGCCATCCTGCAAATGAGTTGCTATCCATTCTGGAAAATCACGCACATAGCTTGGTGTCTGTCCGCCGTTTTGACGGGCAATCATGTAGTCGCGCAGGTTATGCGTGATATTTCCCGATCCAATGATCAGAAAATTTTTGTCGACTAGCGGGGCTAATGCCTGACCTAGCTTATACGCTTGTGCCACGCCAGCATGACTTTGTAATGACACCGGTATAACTGGTATATCGGCTTCCGGATACATCAGTCGCAATGGTACCCATGCGCCATGATCAAGACCATCAGAACTGACTTCGCGCACCGGCAGGCCGGCCGCCGCAATAGCGGCTGCTACTTCATGTGCGCCCTCAGGGCAACCGGTTGCGGGATAGTTCAGTTGATACAGCTCCTGCGGGAAGCCATAAAAATCATGAATGGTTGAGAGTCGCTCTGCATGACCGACTGTCACTATTTCCGTATCCCAGTGCGGACTGACGATGACGATCGCGCGTGGTCGCGGCAGGTGTCGGGCTGCTTCTGTCATCGCCGCGCCCGCCGCACCGGGTCGAAGCGCGAAGGTAGGCGCGCCGTGCGGAACAAACAAGGTAGGCAGATGAGTTTTCATTTCGATATTTTTTTGAGTGCTGCTATTGGTATGGCTGTTAGTCCTGTTCATGAAGCGAGACTGTAGACTGTTCGGTTGATGTTAAATAGGGGACAATCAGCAAATATTTATTCCATTTGGAGCAACAATGGATAGACTCCAGGCCATGCATTTGTTCGTTCGCGTCGCTGAGCTCAGCAGCTTTTCCGCTGTAGCCCAGCAAATGGGTTTGGCACGTTCAGCCGTTACACGCCAGATCGCCGCGCTTGAGCAGCACTTGGGCATCAAGCTCATGGTGCGCAGCACTCGCCGACTCATGTTGACCTCAGCCGGCGCGGCCTATCTTGAGAAGTGTCGAGTAATCCTGAATCTAGTCGAAGTCGCAGAGACCGGAGTCGCTGAGGAACGGCAGACGCCGCGCGGCATGATACGTATCAGCTTGCCCCTGACGTATGGCTTGATGCGGGTGGCGCCAATATTGTTGGATTTTGCGCGTCGCTATCCCGAGGTGCAGTTGGATATGGATTACACCGATCGACGAGTGAATTTAATCGAAGAAGCAATCGATCTGTCTGTTCGAATCACCTCACGACTCGGGGCAACCGAAATCGCACGCCGCATAGGATCGAGCCAAATGCAAGCCGTTGCATCACCCGCTTATCTTGCTGAGCATGGCACGCCGCGTCACCCCTCTGAGCTAATACATCATGAATGTCTGAGTTACACCACTACCGCTGAATCAAAACAAACCTGGTCATTTGATGTTGATGGCGTGTTAACGGCCTATCCAATTCGTGCACGCATTCATTCAAATAATGGTGAAGCGCTGAACGATGCCGTTGAACGGGGTCTGGGAATTGCGTTGCAGCCGGATTTCATTATTGAGCGATCGCTGCAATCAGGCAAAGTGGTCACCATCCTGACTGAATTTCCTCTACCCGAACTGGGTATCTATGCGATGTTGCCCAGCAATCGTCAGGTGCCGCATAGAGTCAGAGTGTTGATGGAATTTTTAGCAGATCAGCTGCGTTAAATTTTTCGCTCAGCAGATACGCCGAAAAAATTTCAATGGGTGTGTCGGTGATGAATGTCTGGAAAATGGGGATGCTTGTGCGTGATCGCTGTGTGACGATGAAAGTGAGAATGTGGTTCGCTATTATCCCAGTCGAAATCATGCTCATGCTGATGATGCTCGTCATGACTGTGCGTGTGTTCGTGTTCGAGTGGCTCATGCACATGATCGTGCTCATGCGTTTCCGTTAGATGACACCAAACACCTACGCACATCAGCGCACTGGCCGCCCAAAAAAATGGGCCGGTTGATTCGCCCATTAATAATGCTAAAGCAGCGCCAATGAATGGTGCAGTTGAAAAATACGCACCAGTACGCGCGGTACCTAAGCCACGCAAGGCCAGTACGAATAAAACGAGGCTGGCTCCATATCCCGCTAAGCCGAGAGCCATGGTGGCAAAGGTAATCGACATTTCGGGTAGCTGTAAGCCCAACGTCAAGGCTAGCGTGCAATTGATGACACCTGCAACTAGACCTTTACTGCAGGCGATAAAGAGCGCATCGGTAGTTGCGACTTTGCGCGTGAGATTATTGTCGATAGCCCAGCACAAACATGCACCCGCTACTGCTAGTGGGCCAATGAAATTAGTGTGTGGTGATAGTTGATCCGATTGATCCGGCAATGCCAGTAAAATTCCACCTGCGACGATAGCAGCCATGCCGATGATGATGCGTCGGTTGGCATGTTCATGAAAAACTACCCAGGCAAGTAGCGCCGTTAACACACCCTCTAAATTCAGCATGAGTGAAGCGGTAGACGCCGATACCGATTGCAAACCTATCATTAGCAATACCGGCCCGAGCATGCCACCGCTAACGATGGCGAGTAACAGCCAACGCCATTCACCCGGGTTCATTACGACGGGAGTCCAGCCACGGTCGCGCACCAGACGAGCTAAGCTCAAGCCTATGCCGCTACCCAAGTACAAGAGGCCGCCGAGTAAAAGTGGCGGAACGTCGCCCACCAATAATTTGGCGAGTGGTGTGCTGGCGCCGAATAATCCGGCAGCCAGCAAGGCAGAGAAAATGGCAGGGTTGAGTGTAAACATGGCTGTATTTTACGGTGGGAATTGAGAAACCTTCTACACTAGCGATACGATGTAAAAATTGCGCATAATTCAACGACGCTTCCAAAAATAAAATGAACGCAATGACTAAGAAATTTATGATGCTAATTAACCCTATGTGCAGGGTGTTGCTATGTTTGCTGCTGCTTTTCATGGGCCCGATAGGTCGAGCTGAGAGCTTTTTGGGCCTAGAGCCTTTAGAACCTCTCAGTTCAGTCAAGCAGCGATTTTCAGCAGGTGCCTTGACGGTTGAGCCCGCCGATTGGCTGAAGCCCAATCAATATTTCGCCAAGATGCAACACCCTGACGGCAGTGGTAAAGTTTTTTTATTGTTTGAACATGATGATGAGATGCGTAAAAAGAAGTTGGCTGATTTAGAAAAATCAGTCGCAAATCTTCCATCGCAAGCTCAAGGTCGATCAACGAAATTACTGATACGACAGTATCGAGAAAAGTTGTCTAAACCAATTGACGAACGATTGTCGCTAATTAGAGTTCGCTGGCTTCCTGATAATCCAATTCGTGTGAGTGAGCTTGTTACATCGTACGGTAAGCCCGATGAAAAACGTGAAGGGAATGCAGTTTATGGCCCTGTGTTTATCTGGTCTAAGGGTTTGAATGCTCATCTTAGCGATGATAAAAAACAGGCGCTAATGATTGAATATTGGTTCACCGAAGATGATCTTGCTGTGTATTTTCTCCGACGAGATAGCGCTGCTCGTTAATTAGCTATGGGTGGCCGCATTCGTAGAAAATTGCTGGATGAACGTTGGACTGAATCGTCAGTCCGTGATGCCTTAATTTGTCCGCTATGCGAGCGTGTAATACCTGATTCGATGAAAGATGCGCATCACCTCGTACCCAAATCCAAAGGTGGGCGGCAAACTCAGTTCTTACATCGAATTTGTCATCGTCAGATTCATGCCTTGTTCACCGAAACAGAATTAGCTCGGAAGTACAGCACCGTTGAAGCCTTACTAGTTTATCCCGAGATTGAGTTATTTGTGAAATGGGTCAAGACCAAGCCGGATGATTTTTTTGAGGTTTCGCGCAAGAGCCGGCGAATAAAAAGCCAATGAAGGCTTCTGGGTAGGTGATATCTAGGATTGATAGTTAGCCATAGTTTTGGGTTAAGAATTTTTGTGGTTTCATAAATTTTTATGCTATTTTTATATAGTCGAAATTAGCATGAGCATCCCGAATCAAAAAAGTGCTCAACATGCCCTCGACTACACGTATCGCCAACCCAGACTATTCTCCTGTTGATAACCAAAAAACAACCGTAGCTGCCTTAACGCTAGGTGCATTGGGTGTGGTGTATGGGGATATTGGCACCAGCCCCCTATACGCATTGAAAGAAGTATTTTCTCCTGCGACCGGCGTGTTAGCCAACCCCGATAGCGTTATTGGTGCCGTCTCCGTCGTGCTGTGGGCGTTGATGTTGGTGGTGACGTTAAAGTATGTGCTGTTGATTTTGCGAGCAGATAATCGCGGCGAGGGTGGAATACTCGCACTCACCGCATTGGTATCTACGGCTGTTCAAGATAAACCCAAGCTGCAACGATTACTTTTGGTGTTGGGTGTATTCGGGGCGACTTTATTTTATGGCGATAGCGTCATTACACCTGCCGTATCAGTGCTGGGTGCCTTGGAAGGACTGGAAGTCGCTACGCCAGATTTCAAACCCTATGTGGTACCCATCACCCTTGCCATCATGGTAGGACTATTTACCATTCAACGATTTGGTACGGCCACCGTGGGTAAAGCGTTCGGCCCAGTCTTGATCGTTTGGTTTATCACCATTGCAGTTATAGGGATAATTCAGATAGGTCATGAGCCGCGTATTCTTGCAGCGATCAATCCGCTGTATGCACTACATTTTTTACAGGGCCGTGGTTGGCAATTGTTTGTCACCATCGGTGCGATCGCGTTGGTCTTGACCGGTGCCGAGGCATTGTATGCCGACATGGGACATTTTGGAAAAGTGCCTATTCAGTTAGCGTGGAATGCCTTTGTGCTTCCATCCCTAGCGTTGAATTACATGGGGCAGGGTGCTTTGTTGATACGTGATCCAAGCGCCGTTGAAAATCCTTTTTATAAAATGTTTCCCGAATCGATTTTGCTATTCATTGTTGTTCTCTCAGCGCTGGCGACGATCATTGCTTCACAAGCGGTCATTACGGGTGCTTATTCAATGACTAAGCAAGCCATGCAACTCGGTCTGTTACCTCGTATGGATGTTAAATACACCTCGTCTAAAGAAATCGGACAAATCTATATTCCACTGGTGAACTGGATTTTATTTGTGAGCGTGGTAGCTGCTGTACTAGGTTTTGGTAGTTCTTCAGCGTTGGCAGGGGCTTATGGTATTGCCGTCACATTGACCATGATGATCACCACTGTACTCACCTATTTTGTGGTGCGCTCAGCGTGGAAAATGTCACCGCTTGTGGCGCTCACCTCAACGAGTTTTTTCTTCGCAATTGATGCATTGCTAGTAGCGGGCTGTTCAGCAAAAATCCTAGATGGTGGTTGGTTCCCTTTGCTTCTTGGTTTATTATTTTTCTCTATCATGCAGACATGGGAAAAAGGGCGCAGTTTAGTTATAGAAGTTATTCAAAAAGATGGTATTAATCTACAGTCATTCATTCGTGGAGTGGATACAGAAGAGACCCGACGATCGGAGCGCACAGCCGTTTATGCTGTTGGAAATGCTGAGATGGTTCCTCAGGCGCTGCTGCATAATCTAAAACATAATCAGGTGCTACATCGCCGCAATGTTATTTTGACAGTCGTTTTCCAACAGGTACCTTGGGTAAGCGAGGCGGAGCGGGTAGAAGTTGAAAAAATAAGTTCAAGCTTTTGGCGAATACGATTAAATTTCGGCTTTATGAATACGCCTGACGTTCCTAAAGCATTGACCCTTTGTCAAAAGTTCGGAATGGAATTTTCAGATATTGATACAACGTTCTTCTTGAGTCGACAGACGATTATTCCAACTCATGATGGAGCAATGTCTTGGTGGCGTGAAAATTTATTTTCTGCTTTGCACAGAAATGCTGGCAGTATTGCTTCGTACTTTAGACTGCCAGAAAACTCTGTAGTGGAATTGGGAACACATATCCAAATTTGATCTGACATGAAAAATGCGGGTGCCAATCTTAAGACTAGCTGATGGTTTGATCGCAATGCCATGATTAAAACTATTTTTTCTGAGGGATCTAAGCATTGGTGGCCTGCCATGCTTATTTGGGCGATTGCCTGGATTTCCTTGGATTGGCTTGATCCTTATCTTGATCTCGCTAATCTCTCTATGGTGTTATTGATAGGGTCGGCTGCAGCTAGTTTGTGGCTGACTCCTTTATGGTCTATCGTTGTGTCAACGATTGCCATCGTCGCTTTCAACTGGTCTTTCGTTCCGCCGCGCGGAAGCTTTCATGTAGATTTAAATCAGCACCTGCTTTTATTAGTCGCTATGGTGATGGTGAATGGATTAATCGCTATGCTAATGGTATTGCAAAGACGAGCTGCGATTCGATCGAGTGACCAACAAATTCGTAACACCTTGCTAGCGTCGATATCGCATGACTTTCGTACCCCCTTAGCGACTATCATAGGGTCAGCTTCATCCTTGCATGATCAATTTGATCAATTGACCGATGCAGATAAACAAAAGATGGTGGAGATCATCTTAAGCCAGTCAAATCAGTTAAATCAAATCACAAACAATGTCTTGCAAATTGTGAGACTCGATTCTGATCAAATAAATTTACGTAAAGATTGGGAGTCTGCCGAAGAATTGGTCGGAAGCGCTGTAAAACTATGTCGACAGCGATCGCCTAAGCGCCAGATCGATGTTGTTGTAGATACTGGTTTGCCTTTGCTCTGGTGTGATGCTTTGTTGGTCGTGCAGTTGTTAGAGAATCTCATAGAAAACGCCATTAAATACAGTCCTGGTAATGAAGCCATCCATGTCACTGCGTACTTAAAAATTAATTCACTGGTTTTTTCTGTGGCAGATCGAGGTGCAGGTGTGCCGGCAGAGCTAGCAGATAAAATTTTTGATGCCTTTCAGCGAGGGACGCAGAATTCAAAAACAGGTTCAGGTATAGGTCTCACTCTATGCCAGATGATTGCAGGTATTCATGGCGGGTCAATAGCGGTGGCGGCACGTGAGGGTGGTGGATCGGTGTTTACCTGCGTGTTTCCGATTAAGGAAAACATGAGTTCCCCACCATTAGAAAAAAATTGACGTCGATGATACATATATTGTTGATCGAAGATGATCCATCGCTAAGGCAAATGCTTAGCGATGGCTTACTGCGAGAAAGCTATAAAGTCACCGAAGCTATCGATGTCAAACAAACTAAGGCTGTGCTGGCTTCAGCGCTAGCGCGACAAGCGACGAATCAAAAGCCAGATATTGATGTCATTTTGCTCGATTTGAATTTGCCGGATGGCACAGGCGAAAGCTTGCTGAGCTATATACGGCGAAATTTTCGTATTCCAGTATTGATCATTTCTGCGCGCCATGAAGAAGGGAAAAAAATTCAGATGCTAGATGAAGGTGCTGATGATTATTTGGTCAAGCCCTTCAGCGTTGCCGAACTGTTGGCTCGTATTCGAGTCGCTGTTCGACATAGTAATCAAGGCTCTCAAACGCTAGCTCGCGTTTATAAGCATGGTGATTTGGCTTTTGACTTAGATAAAAAGCGAGTCACTCGCGGCGAGCAAGTCATTAAGTTAAGTAAAACCGAACTAAAACTACTCACACAGCTGGCAACCAGCCCCGGGTACATTTGCACACATAGACAGTTACTCAAAGAAGTTTGGGGCTCAGAATTTGTAGAGCACACCCATTACCTGCGTATTTACATGGCGCAGATACGTGCAAAAATCGAACACAACCCAGCAGATCCGCAAATCTTGTTAACAGAGACAGGCATCGGCTATCGGTTGGCGGAGGCTTGATGAATCACAGGATTTTTTACAGGTCAATAATTAACTAGTAATAGAAGGATTTAATTAACATGGGTTAGATCGAAATCCTTCGTTAACCAGCGTTCCATTTCAGAC
>CANGFL010000012.1 GCA_947453015.1 Oxalobacteraceae bacterium
GCTTGATAGCCGCACTGCGCTGACGACTTTCGCGATGCAGTCTTAAACCCAGATCCTCACACGCTAAAGGCTCGACACCTAAATGACGTAACAAGGTATGTTGTTCGACATCGCCGTCTTCGTTGGAATGCCACAGCACTGCACCAAACCGACGTGGATCAGTTAAACGCAAACGCGTCTCACCCATCACGACATCAACATGATCGTGTTTTTGCGGCGGATGCGATCCGGACAACACGCGTAAATGCCCCGACATACCCAGATGAATGATTAGGGTACCGTGCTCAAAATTTAACAGTAGATATTTTCCGCGCCGCCCAGTCGACAGCACGCGGCGCTGCTTCAAAAGCTCAGTCAAACCGGAGGGAAAAGGCCAGCGCAAGCCCTCGCGCCGAAGAATCACCTCGGTCACCTGACGATCTTCGACATGCGGAGCGATACCACGACGGGTGACTTCAACTTCAGGCAGTTCTGGCATCGGAAACGGTGAGAGGGTGGTTTTTAAAGTATGGGCCTGCGATCATTACGGCTTTCGTCGTAAAATCATCCGCGGCCAAAACAACGCGTAACCCATGCGTCGGCTTATTTAGGCGTCACGACAGGATAATCTTTTGAAACATTTTTCAGCCATTCTAACGCTCTCGGCATTGCTTGCGACGGCATCCCCATTATTCGCCGCCGATAGTACGACTACTGACGAGCCTGTGGATGTCTTGCCTTCTGTGGGCAGGACCGAAGAGTTGGTGTTTCGTTATCTGTCCGCTGAAATCTCTTACCAACGCGGTAATGCGTTTGCGGGTTACGCCAATATGCTGTCGATCGCACGCAGTACGGGCGATGCTCGCCTGGCGCGTCGCGCTACAGAAATGGCTATCGCCGGCGCATTACCGGCTGAAGCGATGAAAGCCGCACGTATCTGGCATGAACTCGCACCCAATGCAGACGATGCCGCGCAAGTGTTGTTAGGACTTCAAGTGTCTAACAATCGCTCAGATGACGCTAAGGCGTCGCTAGCTAAACAACTCTCCAGTAGCTCGGCTGCGATGCTGCCTATGGCTATCGGTAACGTGCAACGGTTGCTAGCGCGTATGCCTGACCGTGTTCGCGCCAGCGCGATGATGAAGGAATTGCTTGAGCCGTATCGCGATTTAATTGAGGCGCGCATAGCGCTGATTCAAATGGCTATGGTGAGTGGCGATCGCACTGCTGCGATGAAAGAATCGCGTGAAGCGATTAGTAAATTTCCCAATTCTGAAATTGCTGTATTGATGCATGCTCAGCTAGTTGAGAATAAAGCCGACGGACTAAAACTTCTCGCTGAGTTTTTGAAAAAAAATCCCAAATCACGCGAAGTGCGCCTGACCTATGCTCGTATGCTGTTTGAGCAATCCAAAGTAGCTGAAGCCAAAAAAGAATTTCGAACACTACTGCAACAATCACCTAACGATCAAACTTCGCTTTACGCTCTTGGTTTGTTGATGGCGCAAACGAATGAAATTGCGGAAGCTGAAAAATATCTCTCGACCTACATTCAAAATCTGAAAGGTCAACCAGATCGCGAACGCGATGCAAGCCAAGCGCTGATGATATTGGCGCAGATCGCCGAAGATCGTAACGACACGGCAGCTGCCATGGCGTGGCTGGATATGGTCGCCACGACGGCGCAAAACGGCGCAACGATTGCGGCGTTAAAGCGCGCGCAACTTATGGCTAAAAGCGGCAAACTCGATGATGCTCGAATTTTGCTGAATCAAACCGATGTTGAAAATGATGATGAGCGCGTCAAACTCATCATCGGTGAAGCACAATTATTGCGTGATGCAGACAAATTGCCTGACGCTGTACGCTTGATACAAGATGCGCTTGAGGCGTATCCAGATCAATTAGATTTGCTCTATGAACTGGGAATGCTTGCTGAAAAAAATCTCCAGTTTGATGTGATGGAAACAGCGCTGCGCAAGGTCATGAAGTTAATGCCGGACGGTCAACATGCGTTTAATGCGCTGGGTTATTCACTCGCCGATCGCAACATACGTTTACCTGAAGCCTATGACTTGATTAAGACAGCCTTATCACTCGCACCAGAAGACGCCTACATCATGGACAGCATGGGATGGGTGGAATTCCGCATGGGTCGGTTGGAAAAAGCCGAAGAAATTTTACGCAAGGCGTTTTCTATCAAGGCCGATCCTGAAATTGCCGCGCATCTGGGTGAAGTGCTGTGGGTACGCGGTCGCGAGGAAGAAGCAAAAAAACTCTGGCGCAATGCAGGTGGCCGAGATACTAAAAACGATACGCTAAAGAGTACGCTGCAGAGACTGCAGATAAAACTCTAAACCTCTAAACCCTTGCACGCATGCGCTGGATGACACGACTGCCCGCTTGGCTATTTGCGCTAGTAACGATTAGTGGGATGGTCGGTTGTAGCAGCCTGCAAATCTGGCCATACTTGCCATCGTCAACTCAAACTGAGCGCAGCTTCCAAGACAACATACTGATTCAGGGACGTTTTTCAGTCGCGTATGAACAAAATAACCGACCGCAGTCGGTTCAGGGACGCTTCCAATGGCAGCAACACGATCAACGTATCGATATCGATCTGATGTCGCCATTAGGACAAACGATGGCCAAGCTGGCTATCACTCCTAACTCAGCCACCATTCAGCAAAGTGGCAAAGAAATAAAAGTCGCTGACAACGTCGCAGAACTCACTGAACAGACCTTAGGTTGGTCACTACCGGTTGCGGGAATGCGCGATTGGTTGCAAGGATTTAATCGCAGCACAAGTAATCAACGACAACTAGCTAGACCGAATGAAAATGATCAATTCGATGCCGATGGCTGGCACATACACTATGTCAGCTGGCAGCAAAATTCGGTGTCTGTTTACCCTAAACGCATTGACCTGACTCGCACCTCGTCGCAACTGCATCAGTTAAGTTTGCGCATCATCATCGATCAGTGGGAGCCGCAATGACGCTAACTACCGCAACTCCTGCGCGTTATTTGCATGATTGCCCAGCGCCGGCCAAGCTGAATC
Source organism: Oxalobacteraceae bacterium (assembly GCA_947453015.1). Classification (GTDB taxonomy): domain Bacteria; phylum Pseudomonadota; class Gammaproteobacteria; order Burkholderiales; family Burkholderiaceae_D; genus Pernthalerella. Next base: position 3,041 of record CANGFL010000012.1, read on the forward strand.
TTTTTCTGCATGTGGTTGGTCGTCGCGACGATGGCTATCACTTACTGCAATCGGTTTTTCAATTAATTGATTTGCAGGACACACTGCATTTTGATCTGCGCGATGACGAACGCATTGTTCGCGTAACCGACCTCCCTGATGTGCCCGAGGCGGACGATTTAGTGATACGTGCCGCCAAGCTACTCAAAGCGGCCGCCAATTCACGCGGACAGTCTGTCTGCGGCGTGGGCATTAGCTTGGAAAAGCGCATACCCATGGGTGGCGGGCTGGGTGGCGGCTCATCGGATGCGGCAACCGTCTTGCTCGCTTTGAATCATCTTTGGCAACTTGGCATGTCACGCGCCGAGCTGATGCATTTGGGCGTTCAACTAGGTGCCGATGTGCCTTTCTTTCTGCTGGGTCAAAATGCGTTCGCTGAAGGCATCGGCGATCAGCTGGTAGCAATGAGCCTTCCCTCGGCCTGGTATGTCGTAATTCACCCCGGCGTGGCTGTGCCGACCCCTCGCGTGTTCGGGGCTGCAGAATTGACACGGAACACCAAAGTCGTCAAAATGGCGGACTTTTCTGTGAGCCCCTTGGGCTTCGGGAAAAACGACTTGCAAGCAGTAGTGGTTAATGCTTTTCCGGCCGTAGCAGATGCCCTCAAGTGGCTGACGCAGCATGGTGAAGCGCGTATGACCGGCTCGGGCGCCTGCGTATTCGCGCGCTTCGAATCTGAGTCTGACGCAGAGGCCACGCTAAAACAGCTGCCCGCCCAGTGGCGAGGATGGAAAGTCAGATCGTTATCTGACCATCCGCTGAAACTGCAGTCGTAAGCGTCGAATTCGTCTGTGCGGTATACCGCCAGACAAACTGTTGTGTAGGGGAATCGCCAAGCTGGTTAAGGCACTGGATTTTGATTCCAGCATTCCAAGGTTCGAATCCTTGTTCCCCTGCCATTTGATTGTGTGCGTTCCGGGACTTCTGGAATGTGACGATAAAAAAATGTAACTTCACTGATGAAGCCGCCATTGTGGGTATAACGCCCGACCTGGCGGCTTTTCAAACTTTTAACACTCTGTGGTCAGGAAATCCATGGTTCACGAGAACCTGATGGTTTTTACCGGGAACGCTAATCCGGCACTCGCTGAAGGTGTTGCTGCACAGCTTGGCATCCCGCTTGGGAAAGCTGTCGTATCAAGCTTCTCGGACGGTGAAATCATGGTGGAGGTGAATGAAAACGTCCGTGGTAAGGATGTTTTTGTTTTGCAGTCAACTTCTGCCCCTACCAACGATCACTTGATGGAAGTGATGTTGATGGTTGATGCGCTTAAGCGCGCTTCTGCCGGACGCATTACCGCCGTGTTGCCCTACTTTGGTTATTCGCGACAAGACCGTCGTCCGCGCTCAGCGCGCGTTGCGATTTCAGCAAAAGTAGTTGCAAACATGTTGCAAGAGGCTGGTGTTGAACGTGTGCTGATCATGGATCTGCATGCTGATCAAATTCAAGGCTTCTTTGATATTCCGGTCGATAATATTTATGCCTCACCGATATTGTTAACGGATTTGGTGAATAAGCATTACGAAGATTTGCTGGTGGTGTCACCCGATGTGGGTGGTGTCGTACGTGCCAGGGCCTTGGCGAAACGTCTGAATTGCGATCTCGCGATTATTGATAAACGTCGGCCTAAAGCGAATGTATCGGAAGTGATGAATGTGATTGGCGAAGTCGACGGACGCAACTGCGTGATCATGGATGACATGGTTGATACCGCAGGCACGTTGACTAAGGCCGCCGAAGTACTCAAGTCGCGCGGCGCAAAAAAAGTAATCGCCTACTGTACTCACCCTGTTTTATCGGGCTCAGCAGTAGAACGCATTGCTAAATCGCCGTTAGATGAACTCGTCGTCACTGACACCATTCCGCTTAGCAAAGAAGCCAAAGCGCTATCGAAAATACGGCAATTGTCGTGTGCTTCTTTGTTAGCCGAAACCATACGTCGAATCAGTAAAGGCGATTCTGTGATGTCGTTGTTTGCTGAAGACGAAGCAAGCGGTCAAGATTAAACAGTTTTGAGGCCCTGCATTTGCAGGATCTCTTTTTAGATCCCCTGGTCGCGGGGGATTTCAACGAAGGGCGATAGCCCAATTTAGGAGTTCTCATGAAAGTTGTTGCATTCCCACGCAAAGAGCAGGGGTCCGGAGCGAGCCGCCGCCTGCGCACTGCTGGTCAAACACCTGGTATCGTTTACGGCGGCACAGCTGCACCGTTGAATATCGCGCTTGATCACAATGCCTTGTTTCACGCACTCAAAAAAGAGGCGTTTCACTCATCCATTCTCGACATGGAAATTGAAGGCAAAGCAGAAAAAGTGTTGTTACGTGATTTCCAGATGCATGCTTATAAGCCACTGGTTTTACATATCGATTTTCAGCGCGTCGATGCAAATCAAAAGATTCACATGAAAGTGCCACTGCACTTCACTAACGCTGAGATTGCACCGGTTGTGAAATTGTCGGGTGGCGTTATCAGCCACGTGCTGAATGAACTCGATATCAGCTGCCTGCCAAAAGATCTGCCTGAATTTATCGAAGTCGATCTCTCAACTATGCTAGCGGGTGGTTCCTTGCACGTGTCTGATCTTAAATTGCCTCCTGGTGTGGTTGCAACTCACGCCAAAGAAAATCCAACGATCGCAACGGCAGCTATCCCTCGCGGAGCTAAAGGTGACGACGCCGCTGCAGCAGCACCAGCGGACGAAGCCAAGAAATAATGCCTCACTAGTTTTACCAAGCCCGTCCTTGCGACGGGCTTTTTTTTCGATTACTGCTTATTTCGCTGGATCATCCACGCTTAGGTAATAATCATACCCACCTATCACCAACTGCTACGCGAATCGCTCGATGTCTATACGTCTTATTGTCGGCTTGGGTAATCCTGGTAATGAATACGCGCAGACGCGGCATAACGCGGGCTTCTGGTTAGTCGACCAACTTGCTCGTGGTCAGCTGCGTCGCGAAACGCGCTTTACGGCGCTGGCTTGCAAAACCTCCATTTCAAATCACGATGTGTGGTTGCTCGAGCCTCAGACCTTTATGAATCGCTCGGGGCTATCCGTCGCCGCCTTAGCTAACTTCTACAAAATTACTCCTGAATCGGTTTTGGTCGTTCATGATGAACTCGATCTCAATCCCGGCACCGCAAAGCTCAAAAAGGGCGGATCTTCGGGCGGGCATAACGGATTAAAAGATATTGATAGGGCTTTAGGCACGCGAGATTATTGGCGTCTGCGGTTAGGTATAGGACATCCCCGAACCTTGGGACTGCAACAACCGGTCGTGGATTTTGTTTTACATCGCCCTCGTGCTGAAGAGCAGCGCTTAATCGACGTCGCCCTAGAAAAAAGTCTGGCGGCCATTCCCCTGCTATGTGATGGGCGATTTGAGCAAGCCATGCTGGAATTACACACTGAAGCCAATCCGGGACCATCAATTAAATAAACTCGCCCATTCCAGACCCTGTCACAACTTCATTATCTTGCCGTACGTTCTATGCGCCGAATTACCCAGCTAATTTAAAAATACTCTTAAGTACGACCGCGTAAATATAGTCAGGCAAATTAATCTAATCTCAGCGTATTTCAGTAGTTAGCAGTGCCAATAATCGATAAATTGTTCGAGATGCGAACACAGTATTTCCCTCAGAAAAAACTTCAATCCCGCGGCTATGAGAAAACCAAAGAAAAAGGCCGCCCTTTTGAAAAAGTTAAAAAATAAGTAATTATTAATTCTAATTTGATAATCTTTGTTTTATACTCCCCAGCGAGGCAGTGGCGCATCTGCCCCCGGGTACTTAAACAAAGAAATTATTCGATGGAGAAAATCATGAGCACTTATAGGGAACTTCAAGGCCAGATTGAAAAACTTCAAAAAGAAGCCGAACTAGCGCGCAAGAACGAGCTATCCAATGCAATAGCGGATATCCAGTCAAAAATGCGGGAATTTAGTATCTCGGCCGAAGACCTCGGACTCGGCATGCGCAAACGAACCATGAAATCCTTGCGTAAACCAGTAGCTCCGAAATACAGAAATAACGATACCGGCGAAACCTGGAGCGGTCGCGGCAAACCTCCAAAATGGATGGCCGGTCGAGACAAAATGCAATTCCGTATTCAGGCCTAAAACGGTATTTTCAGCTCCAGCATAAGACTAGCGACGCGACGCTTTAATCTCCTGCAGCACGCAAACTAAAATGCCATCTCATCGAGATGGCATTTTTTTATATTTATTCTGATGCACTTATTTATGCTCCGATTAGGCAGAAAAAGGTCGCAATAAAGAAAGCGCGAGGATACGTAAATCCAGCAAAATCCCCTGCTGATTCACATAACTCTGAGCATATTCCAGACGTACGGGTAAAACTTTCTCAACGTAGGCTTCTTCTAATTCATCACCCGTTAACCCCGCCAATAACTGAGGCTCTTGCCGAAAACTCACGGTAGACAAATCAAATAAACCCGGCCTGATGGACAGCACTATTTTACGAACCTCGGTCGGATAACAGCCTACATAGCGCGGCAATTCTACCCGCGGCCCTACCAAAGAAAAATCTCCCCGAATCACATTCAATAGCAATGGCCAACGTGAGATTCCCGATCGACGCAAAATAGCACCCACTCGAGTTACCTCTTCTCCATGGCATCCACCTACGGTTTCCATCGCGTCGGGTTCAGCCAATGCCGTTCGAAACTCCCACACTTTCACCATACGCCCATGTTTACCCACTCGGTGTGAACGAGTTAGCACTGGCGCTGCTGATTCAATTCTCAATATCAGAATTATCAGTGCACAAAATGGCGCGAGCAAAACACAGGCCAACAAACTAAGAACCACATCCAAAAATCGTTTCATTATTTTTCAGTTCAAAAGAAGTCTCTAACAGCACCCACATACAAAAATTGCCGTCACCATAACATTAATCACCCCATTGAAAATACTTAAGCGAGCCAGCCATAAAAACGTCATCTTCTCTTCACTACACAAACAACTCGACATAAGACTGGATGCCAGCCGGTAAAATACGCGTCATACGGTCCTATGTATTCGCTGGTTGCTGTATGTCTGGCCTGATTTCTTTTGGAGAAAATTTTGAAAATAGCAATTGCTGGTTGTGGTTATGTAGGTTTATCGATGGCCGTTTTGCTGGCGCAGCATAACGAGGTGGTCGCCTACGACATCAGCACTGGCAAGGTCGATGATCTGAACCGCAAGATCTCTCCCATCAAAGATACCGATATTGAGCACTATCTCAAAACACAGCCGCTCAAGCTGCGCGCCACCACCAACAAAGAAGATGCGTTCGCGAATGCAGATTTCGTGATCATAGGCACCCCCACCGACTACGACCCGCAAACGAATTACTTCAACACGAGTTCGGTAGAGACCGTGATTGAAGAAGTTAAAGCGATCAACCCTGCAGCGCATATCGTTATTAAATCAACGATCCCAGTGGGCTTTACGGCGCGCATGATAGCGAAACACCAGTTTCCAAATATTATTTTTTCGCCCGAGTTTCTGCGTGAAGGTCAGGCGCTACACGACAATCTTTACCCTTCACGGATTGTCATCGGCTCAAAGGATGAAGCCGGTCGCACCTTTGCTCAACTGTTAAAGCAAGCCGCACTCAAAGACGATGTACCCGTACTCTTCATGGGCCCCACAGAGGCTGAAGCCGTCAAGCTATTTGCCAATACCTTTCTTGCCATGCGCGTGGCATTTTTTAATGAGCTCGATACCTATGCCGCGAGTCATGAGCTCGATACTCGACCTATCATTGATGGCGTTAGTCTCGACCCGCGCATAGGTAATTACTACAACAATCCTTCCTTTGGTTACGGTGGCTATTGCCTACCCAAAGACACCAAACAAATGCTGGCCAATTACAAAGACGTGCCACAAAATCTGATTCACGCCATTGTTGAATCCAACAGTACGCGCAAAGATTTTGTGGCCGAAAGCATTGTCCGTCGCAACCCAAAAACGGTCGGCGTCTACCGCTTAACGATGAAAGCAGGATCGGACAACTTCCGTTCCTCCAGCATTCAGGGAATCATGAAGCGCATCAAAGCTAAAGGCATTGAAGTCATCGTCTACGAACCCACCATTAGCGATGCCGAATTCTTTCGCTCGAAAGTCACCCACGACCTCGAGGCGTTCAAACGTCAAGCCGATGTGATTATTGCAAATCGAGTAACAGATGATCTGTCCGATGTGCTCGATAAGGTCTACAGCCGAGATTTATTTGGCGGCGACTAAATAAAAGTCAGGTCTGAGGTCGATAGTGCTTTTGCCGTAAACAGGCTGTATTTCAGCGATTAATCAGGATTTCCTCTAAAAATCCCGCCAGGTAGCGACTCCGCCGCCCTAACTCTTTGCTCGAATGGTTTCAAAAAATAAACATTAGGGTAAAGCTTGCCGACCCCGGGTCGATTAAAACAAGGGGCAATGGCGAGACCTAGGGTCCGCTTTGTCAGCGCTCGTGTTTAGGCGCTTAGCAGCAGGTAACACGCTAGCTCTCAGATAACCGAAACCATCTGGTGGATTGAATGAGCGTTTTTTCGGATTACACCGATGCACAGGTCGCAGCATTTGGCACAGATCAGATTGCCGCGCTGTCGACTGCACAAATCGCCGCTTTGGGCACGGACCTGTCACGCCTAACCTCTTTGCAAACGGCGGCATTCACCGCGACCCAGATTCGCGCGATTGACGATCCATCGCTGTTCACAACAAAAAATATTACCGGTTTATCAGCTAAACAGCTGGCCGCCTTAAGTACCGCGCAGCTGGCGAAATTAGGCACCGTCCACATGGCCGTGCTGAGCGCCGATCAGTTAGCTGGTTTGACGACTGTTCAGGTCAACAAACTGAGCACCCTGCAAATTGGTGCAATCAAAGATGCGAACATCGTTGGTCTGACGCCGGCACAAGTGGCCGCGATTACGGCTGACCAAGTCGGCGGACTGACAACATCCCAGCTAGCTAAGCTAACCGCCTCCCAGATCGCCGCCATAACCACCTCAGCCCTGACTAAGCTGTCGACAGCGACCCAGATACCCGCCTTAAAATCCGATCAACTGGCGGCCTTGAAGTTAGCCCAGCTAGCAGCGATGACCACCGATCAGGTTGCAGCTATCGGCACTAGCGCAATCGTTGGCCTGACCAATACGCACATAGCTGCGTTAACGACAGGAACGACTGGCCAATTAGCCGCACTCACACCAACGCAAATCGCGAAATTAGCATCGGGACAGTTAGCCGCTCTCACCGCCGCGCAAGTCAGCTCAATGACTACGGCTCAAGTAGCCGGTATTGAAGCAGCTGATTTACCCGCCATGTCGGCTGCAGGCGTAGGGGCCTTATCCGCCACTCAGCTGACCGCGATGAAATCCTTGCTGAGTAAGTTCAAGGCTGGCCAAATTCCTGGTCTGAAAGCTGCCGAACTGGCCAAACTTGATTCATCACTGTTTGGTGAACTCACCTCCGAACAACTAGCCGCACTAACGCCAACTCAACTTGCTAAGTTAACGTCGGACCAGCTCGCTAACCTCGGCACAGGCGCAATTACTGGATTAACTGCTTCGCAGATAGCTCAACTGACCACTGGCGCTACCGGCCAATTGCCGGGTCTAACCGCGGCACAAATCGCCAAGTTGACAGCTCCGCAGCTGACCGGTCTGTCGGCTAACCAAATAGCCAAACTATCGACGACGCAAGTCAAAGGTCTTGATCCCGCTGTGTTGGGTAAATTGAGTAATGGTCAACTCAGCTCACTCACCATCGATCAAGTCGGCGCGCTCACCACGACTCAGGTTGCTGGGATCACTACGTCGCAAATCAAAGCATTGTCTGGCGATCAATTACGCGCATTCACTGCGGATCAACTTAAAGCGATACCGCCGGCCAACCTAGGTGCACTAACGAATTCGCAGATCAAGGCCATGTCTGAGCTGGGCGCAGCTGAAATCAAACAGTTAAGTGGCGATCAACTAAAAACCTATCTCGATAATCATCCGATTAATGAAATCGACAACAACTCGATCAATGGATTCACGCCCGATCAATTGAAGGGACTTTCACCGGCTCAAATTGGGAAGCTAGGTAATCCACAAATAGGCGCGATTAGCACTGAAAGCCTCGCTGCTTTGGATGATCAAAGCTTGACGGCGTCATTCAGCGCACCTCAAGTACAAGCGCTCAGTACGCAACAAATTGCAGCCCTATCAGAAAGTGCATTGCAGGGCATAGGCAGCAAAATCGCTAATCTAACGGCTGCGGGTTTTGGTGCATTGAGTGGCGACCAACTCGGGCAACTTTCGGATACTCAAGTTGAGTCATTAGCCGGCAAACAAATCGCTAGCCTGACGCAGGACAAACTCGAAAAAATAGCGATCGACAAAATGGGCGCCACGCAGATTGGCTCCATGAACCCGACGCAGATAAAAA
>CANGFL010000013.1 GCA_947453015.1 Oxalobacteraceae bacterium
ATTCAAGCGCCGCTACAACGACTAAAATCTATCGATCAGTGGCAAAACATTGTGAAACAAATTCGCGCGATGCCCTCTGTTCTGGTGGTATCACCGACTGCGGCAGGGTCGGCTCTGGTGGTACGCGGTAATGCAAGCCGCTCAGTGACAATTACGGGTATTGAACCAGAAGATTATTTTAAGATTGTGACCTTGCCGGAAAAAATAATCATGGGGTCCACTCGCCTAACAAGCAGTGACATTTTGATAGGTATGGATCTGGCGAGTGATTTGGGCTTGTCTATCGGTGACAAATTACGCATATCGTCGGCTTTAGGTAATAGCAATATTCTCACCGTGACGGGCATTTTTGATCTTGGCAACAAGGGAGCGAATCAACGCACGACTTTCTCTGCTTTGCACACAGCACAAAGTCTCTTAGGTTTATCGGGTGGAGTCTCTAGCATTGATGTGACTGTCAAAGAGGTGTATGACGCTGAACTGATTGCTCAGCGCGTCACCGAACTCACTGGCATTAAAGCGGATAGCTGGATTTCGACGAACTCTCAATTTTTCACCGCTGTCCAAGCTCAAAAAACATCGAACACCGTGATACGTCTTTTCGTTGGACTATCAGTGGTCTTTGGAATGGCCAGCGTATTAGTCGTCTCAGTGATGCAGAAATCTCGCGAGATAGGCATCTTGCGTGCTATGGGTATTTCACGTGGTCAGATCTTGCGTGTTTTTCTTTTACCAGGGGGTTTGTTAGCGTTATCCGGAGCAGTGGGAGGGTCGGTGGCTGGCTTAGGAGCGCTGGTGATTTGGCAGCGCATGCTACGCAATCCGGATGGGACGGCGATTTTTCCTTTAATTATAGAGCCTAGTTTGTTTGTAGTGGCGCTATTACTAGCCACGTTGAGTGGCTTAATCGCGGCGGTGGCTCCTGCGTTACGCGCTGCACGCTTAGATCCTGTCGTTGCTATCCGTGGCTGAGTTTGTTGTTGAGATGCGAGCAGTTCACAAGATATTCCATCAAGGATTACCTATTGAGATTGAAGTGCTGCATGGAGTTGACCTACAACTAAAGACTTCGGAATTTTGTGCTGTTATGGGCCCTTCTGGCTCAGGAAAAAGCACCTTACTCAATATTATTGGGCTACTTGATAGGCCTAGTAGTGGTTCATTAAGTATCTGCAATGAAGAAACCACCGCTATGAATGATCACGAATTAACTCGCTTACGTGGCCACAGCATTGGATTTGTTTTTCAATCTCATTACTTGATACCCGCTTTCACTGCACTAGAAAATGTGATGATGCCCATGGTCGGCAATGCTGAGTTTGCTAATGCGCCTATGGTCGTGCGAGCAAAGGAGTTGCTCGATGAAGTTGGGCTTAAACCTTGGTGCGATAGTTTGGTGAATCACTTAAGTGGCGGCCAACAGCAACGGGTAGCGGTCGCACGAGCTCTCGCTATGAATCCACCTTTAGTGCTCGCTGATGAACCTACAGGCAATCTGGATAGCCAATCGGCAGAAGCTGTTTTTTCACTTTTCCGCAAAGTCAATCGCGAACAAGGCACCGCAATTTTATTCGTTACTCATAACGCAGCGCTGGCTGAGCGCTGCGATAAAATTATTCAAGTGGTGGACGGCAAGCTGATCAGCTAGTGAATAAATACATTAGCTGATTACCACTAATAACAAACCTACATTTTTATTCAACTTAGCAATCTATGATTAAATGATTACACGGCTTGCTGAGTAAGGTAAGCATGTCGCATAGGCTTGAGCACAGCGATGGCAAGAATCGCCGTTAGAAAATTTGCTGCAATGGCGGTCACAAAGACGGGCGTCCAACTTCCACCTGTCTGAAACATTAAAGCCGCAATTGGGCCGCCCAGGATTGCTCCCACTCCTGCTCCGGCATATAAAAATCCATAATTGGTTGATGCAAATTTTGGTCCAAAGGTATCTGTCAGCGTCGATGGGAATAGAGAAAATATCTCACCCCAACCAAAAAATACGACGCCTGACAACAAGACAAAAAGCAGCACATTGTCGCGGGTCAGAAACCAAACGGTCATTGCGATGCCTTCGACAGAAAAAGCAATCAGCATAGTATTTTCACGACCAATTTTGTCTGAGACCCAACCGAAAAATGGACGCGTTAAGCCATTCATTAATCGGTCGATGGTCATGGCTAACGGTAACGCCGCCATACCAAATACCGTAGCGTCAACAATGCCAAAATCTTTAGCAAAGGCTCCCATTTGCGAGACGACCATCAAACCTGAGGTCGCCATCAGTGTCATCATTAAAAACATCACCCAAAAAATGGGCTGACGCAGTAACTGCTTCGGACCTACATCGGGAACGTGCGAGACTGGCAAATCAGCATGCACCAAAGCTTGATAATTTTCTGGAGGAGTTTTTAATATCCACGCACACACCAGACACACTAAACCAAAGGTGACACCGAAGGTCATCAATGTCGATTCAAGGCCAACGGAGGCCAGACTATTCGAAACCGGAAATGTGGTTAAAGATGCGCCCATCCCATAACCCGAGGCGGCAATACCCGCTGCTAAACCACGACGATCGGGAAACCATTTCACCATCAGACCGACCACACCGATATACACAATCCCCGTGCCCACGCCTGCAAACAATCCATAAGTCAGATACAGCGACAACAAGGAATTCGACTGCGATCCTACGACCCAGCTTGAGCCAACTAATATCGCTCCCAGTGTGAGTAGCTTACGTATACCAAATCGATCAACTAAATATCCCCCCAGCGGAGATAAAAAACACTGCAAACCAACAACGATAGAAAACACCACCTGCACCTCTGCCAGACTAGCATCAAGCTTTTGCATAAAGGGCTTGGTGAGTAAGGCCCATACATACTGAGGACTCGCAATCGAGATCATGCACAAAACACCAACGGCTAACTGCACCCATCGGTTAGGTAGTGCACTTGCCGCATCCGACTCATTGGCTTGCTCTGCTTGCGACATACGTTCTCCAGTTGGACTGCGGAAGTAATTAAAAAATTAAATAGAATGAGATGCAGGCATTACAAAGGGATGAACAGCCTCATAGGCACGCGCCGCTTGCAATACCTTGGCATCAGAAAATTTTGAGCCCACTAGCTGCATCGCAATCGGCAAACCATTGATAAAGCCACAGGGCACCGTAGCAGTTGGTTGTTGGCTCAGATTAAATGGGTACGTGAACGGAGACCATTCCCACCAGCGTTTGCGCGATCCACCTGGAGGCACTTCGTACCCCGCTTCAAATGCAGTAATAGGCATTTGCGGTGTGATGAGTAAATCATAGGTTTCGGTCAGATTATTTAATCGACGACCGAGTGCTTCACGTTCTTTTTCTAATTTTCGATAATCTAGGGCACTGAGTTCAAATCCCGGCTGAGCTAATTCCAACATGGCAGGTTCAACCAGTGCGCGCTTTTCAGCTGACATAGGCTCAATAGCTAAGGCAAGTGCAACGGCCCATAGCGGCCGCATAATTGAAATGGGATCATCTAGTTTGAGATCAATGATTTCAACCTGCGCACCCAGATCGCGAAATACTTGCAGCTGTTTTTCAATTGCTGTTGCGATTCTAGGATCGACATCCGCATAACCTAAATCTGGGCTGTACGCGATACGCCATCCTTTAACGCCTTGATTTAATTGGCTGACGTAATCGATAGAGTTCTCAGGAAGCTGATACCAATCGCGCGCATCCGGACGAGCAATCACGCTTTGTAACAAAGCTGCATCCTCAACGGTTCGTGTAATCGGTCCCTGATGCCACAAAGTGAGTGCGGGTGAATGCGGATGCACAGGCACTAAGCCCCAACTCGACTTGAAACCAAAAACTCCGCAAAACGCTGCTGGAATTCGTATCGAACCACCACCATCAGTAGCAAGGTGCAAAGGCCCCATCCCTAAAGCTGCAGCTGCCGCAGCGCCGCCACTACTACCACCGGGAGTCATCGCGTGGTTCCACGGATTACGCGTAATACCGGTCAATGCACTATCGGTAACACCTTTCCAGCCAAATTCCGGCGTGGTTGTTTTGCCCATAATGATCGCGCCCTGCTCGCGCATGCGCGCAACGGGGGGACCATCATCTTCCCACGCCTGATCCGGATCTATCGTGAGCGAGCCACGACGAGTTGGCCAACCTTTAGCTAACACTAAATCTTTAACACTGGTGGGAATACCATCCAGCGCTCCGACCGGTGAGCCGCTGTGCCAGCGCTGCTCAGATTCGTGAGCGAGTTGCATGGCACGCTCTGGATCAACGACACAAAACGCGTTGATCGACGGATTTAACTTGGCAATCTGAGCGAGAACGGTGCGCGTAACTTCAACGGGCGATATGGCTTTACTTTTATATAAAGCCAAAAGACGCGTAGCGGAAAGGCTGAGAATATCTTCAGGCACCATGGCGAGTATAAGAATAAACAGTAAACGAACACACCCATAGCGAGATTATTTTCTCGCTATGGAACAAAGAATTGAAGATCGACTACTTCCAACCTGACGAATCAAGCGGAAGTAGTCGAACTCATTCTAGGCCATCAAACGCATTCACTTTCTGCTTATGCTTTTTTCTGACTCAATCCCTCTAAAATCGCTTGAGGAGAAATCGGCATCGTACGTACTCGTACACCGGTTGCTTTGAAAATTGCGTTAGCAACCGCTGGTCCTACCGTTGTCGACGCTGGCTCACCCACACCTGAAGGGTGATGCTCAGAAGGTACCAAATGAACTTCTATCTCTGGCACTTGCGCCAAACGTATTGGCGTGTACTGATGGAAGTTGGATTGTTCAAATCCACCTTCTTTCAAGGTCATCCGTTCTGCAGCGATCTGGCTTGCACCCCAAAGAGCAGAAGCACGAATTTGTGCATCCACGTTTTTAGGATTAACTACGATGCCGCAATCCATAGCGATGGTGATTTTCTTGATTTGAAATTCACCGGTCTTAGGATCAACCGTTACTTCAGCAACCGACGCGACCCAGGTCGGACTCTGGCGCTCTTCTGCCGCAGTCACTGCAATACCCATCGCGGTATTCGGTGGTAATTTTTTTCTACCGTAACCCGATTTAGCTGCCGCCACTTGCAAGCATTTAGCTAAACGATGCGCACCACCTACCGTTGCTGATTCATAAGGACCCCAGGCACCTTCTTTTGCCCAAGGGATGGAAATCCACAAGCGATCCATGTAGTAATCCGAAGGCGTGCCTTTGGTATAGCCGGAGTTCGGTATACCGCGATTACCACCTTTGCCGTTCAATTTAGATAAACGGAACAACAGCGGATCAACACCTGCTGCATGTGCAATCTCATCCATCATCGATTCAACGACGAAGATGTTGTACGAGTTTGAAACCGTACGCAACGCACTCGCCTGTACTGCCCAGGTGGTGGTGTCGTGATTCCATGCGCGCACACGATGATTCGGCATGTCGTACCAGTGATCACTACCGCCAATAGACCATTGATCGATATCCTGCTTTTTCTCATCCCATGAATCTTGCTGCAGCCAATCGGAACCGTATTTTTTACCCACTGAAAAACGTGGGCCCATAAATCCGCACACAATATCGTGGTTCATACCGACGAGCTTGCCATCTTTCACACCGGCTTTAACGCGGTGATAGGTTGGTGTACGTGGGAAGCTGGTTGCAAAATTCGACTCACGACTCTGAATCAACTTGACTGGCATTCCTAATACTTTCGCGCAGTAAGCTGCAGCTAGAATTTCATCAAAGTCTTGTTTGCCGCCGAATCCACCGCCGACCAGATACTCATGCAGATACACTTTAACTTCTTCTGGCTTTTGGTTAAATACTTTCGCCAAGAATCCACTCAAGGTCATGCGCGCAAATGACTGACTCTGAGTACCAACATAAATGTGACATTCATCTTTAACGAATTGAGCCGTTGCATTCAAAGGCTCCATGGTGGCGTGACAAACCATCTCTGTCGTGTATTCGACATCAATAATTTTTTCCGCTCCAGCCAGTGCTTTTTCTACATCGCCTTCCAACACCCAGTTGGCACCGGCTTCTGTATCGGTTGCGAGTTGTTTATATTCTTTAGCCAGTGTTGCAGAATCTAAATTGCCGTAAGGACCTGCATCCCACTCGACCTTCAAAGCTTTCGCTGCTTTCATCGCTGTGGGGAAACGATCTGCAATCGCAACTACCCAGCCCGTACATTTACCGAACGAATCATCAATGATGATGGCTTTTATAAAGCCGGGAATTTTGCGTGCTTCAGTATCATCAACACTAGTTACTTTAGAGGCATAACGAGTGCGCGGAATAACGAGTGAGGCATAAACCATATTCGGCAAAAATACATCCATACCGTATTTTGCAGAGCCATTGGTCTTGGATGGGATATCCAGTGCATTCAGCGATTTACCAATGATCTTGTAAGCCGAAGGCGATTTCAATTTGATAGAAACCAAATCATCGGGATACGCAAATTTTCTGTCTAATTGCGTTTTTTGCAGAATCTCACCGTAGGACAGTGATTTACCTGAAGCTTTAGCGTAAACACGACCGGCTTTCGCAAAACATTTATCCGCTGTTGTGCCGAACACTTTGGCGCCCGCTTCAACCAGTGCAATTCGGCCTGCTGCACCAGCACGTGCGATACGATCAAATTCGGTAGTCATACTGCCGCTGTTCACGGTGTAAGCTAAACCATAGATCGCAAAATTTTCTACGCTCTCCATCGGTGTATCAAGGCGCACATCTTCCCAACGCACTTCCAGTTCTTCGGCAATCACCTGCGCCAAACCTGTACCAATGTGCTGACCCATTTCCGCTTTCACGATATGCATCGTGACTTTGTTATCCGGAGTAATGGTGAACCAGATCGATGGTGTGTATCCATTGGCCGGTGCCGCAGCCTCGGCTTTACCATTAGCCAACATAGCCCCCATGCCGATACTCATGTAGGCACCTGCACCTGCGGTAGCAGAACGAACTAAAAACTCACGGCGCGACAGGCCTAATTCAGTTAGCTTAGACATGCTTCGCTCCTTTACGGGAAATTTCAACTGCGCGCATAACCGCGCCCACGATGCGTGAGTAAGTAGCACAACGGCACAGGTTGCCGTTCATGCCATCAACGATTTGCTTCTCTGTAGGATTGGGGTGATCTGCCAAAATTGCAGCGGCTTGCATCAACTGACCCGACTGGCAATAGCCACACTGCGGTACCTGATGTTCTATCCATGCCTGCTGAACGGGATGGGCATGTGCCGGATCCAATCCTTCAATGGTCGTAATCAATGTGTTTTCATCGACATCTTTAAACTGCACCTGGCACGAGCGAACGGCCTTGCCATTGATGTGCACTGTGCAGGCACCGCACAAACCTGTACCGCAACCGTAACGCGTACCTGTCAGGCGTAAATCTTCACGAATCACCCACAACAAGGGTGTATCTGGAGGAGCATCGGAAAAATAACTTTGACCATTGATTTTCAACTGCGGCATGAGACTCCCCTTAGAAGTTAACTATCGAAACCATGTACTCAACATCGGGCGTGTAACCGCATCTGATGTGATGCGCCACACATGAACACAGTATGTGAAGTGGGAGGATGGTGGACAACCATCCAAGGAGTAAAGATGGGTAGCGCAGGAGGACTAGCCTGGCCTCCCTCAAAAGTATGAATGCTGCTTTGGCAACGAACTGCTTATGCTGTCAGAAATGCACAAAACCACGCTTAGCGGCCAGAGCGATAGCTTCCGCCCGACTGGTGACGTCGAGCTTTGAGAATAAACTTTTGAGATGACTTTTAACGGTGCTCTCACTAATGTGGAGCTCCTGACCTATGGCTTTATTGCTTTTGCCTTGTGCGAGTAATTGCAAAATCTGAACTTCTCTATCGGTGGGCATTTCATCGCCCACACGCTGCACTAGTTTCGCTGCAATCTTCGCTTGTAAGTAACCCTTCCCTGCATGTATCGCTCGTATGCAATGAAAAAGCTCTTCGGGCTGCACATCTTTTAGCAAATACGATTTTGCACCTGCTCGAAGACAGGCATACACATCTTCATCATGGTCAAATGTGGTCAATACAATCACGGCGGCTTTGGGATCTTCCAAATGTAATTTGCGTATCGCTTCCAAGCCTCCATGTTCGGGCATACGCAAATCCATCAGTACTACATCTGGACGCAATTCCCGCCACAATTCGACCGCTTCTTTACCATTGCAAGCCTCACCGACCACTTCGATGCCGTCTTCCATATTAAGAATGGCAATCAAGCCTCTGCGTATAAGCGATTGATCATCAGCGATCAAAACACGAATTGCCTCTGAATGGGTAGGCAGATCATGAAGCCGCTCTTTATAAGCCTCAAACATGATGTTCACACGGTACTGATAAAACAATACGAGTGCCTTTGCCAGGATTGCTATTAATAGTTAGCTTGGCGTCAATTCGTTCGGCGCGTTCGTGCATACCCAACAAACCAAATCCTTCGTGTTTTTCACTCGAGAGAAACCCATCGCCATCGTCCGCAATGCTAAGCACAATGGTATTTTCTGCAAAGACTAATTCGATTAACACGGCCTTCGCCTTGGAATGTTTAAGAATATTCGTCATCGACTCTTGAGCTATGCGAATAATTTCTACACGCTGAGCATCGGGCACGAGACGCTTTTCACCTACGAGCGAAAAATGGGGCTCAACTGCGCCCGTTTCACGTGCCATACGCACCAGATATTCCATTTGTGTTGCTAAGCATGTGGGACCTGATACGGTGGGTCTGAGTGAGCGTACAGAGTTACGCGCTTCTTCCAAACCCTCTTTGGCTAATTCGCGCGCATGATCAATATGTACCGATGCTAACTGCACATCTTCTTTTTTTAATGCTCGACTTGAAGCTTCGAGATTGACCACAACGCCCGTAAATCCTTGAGCCAGCGTGTCGTGAATTTCACGTGCGATGCGATTACGTTCTTCAAGAACTGCACCTTGTCGCGCTTTTTCAGATAAACGTGCCATTTGTATAGCTAATGCCGCTTGCCCCGCCAGTACTTCAGCTACTCGAATTTGATGTGTCATTTTGGCGGTATCGATACGATTACTTCGTATGCAAATCCAACCCACTTGCTCTGTTCCTAAAATCATAGGCACAGTTAGTAGCGTCTTTACACCCAAGGACATGATGTATGCGCGATTTTGTTCGGGCATACCAGAGACTTCATAACAAAGTTGATACGTTTCGGCCCCTTGCGCTGGAAATGTCGAGAGGGGTAATCCACCAATCGGTGGCGGACGTAGGACGGCCGGATGATGCGACTCGGGTGCAGGAATCACCTCTCCATCCAGATATTCAAGATGTAATCGTGCGGTGCCAGTGGCATAATCAGGGAACCACAAGGTGCCACCCACTGCTTGGAGCTGATCGACGGTGGTTTTGAGTACGTGACCGAGATACGTGTCTAGATTGGCTTCACTAGCCAAAAAGTCCATCGATTGAATCAGCAGCGCCGACTGATCGCGCGCCAATTTTTCTGCCAGCCGCCGCTGCTCTACTTCGTCTTTTAACGACTTATTCTCTTCATTGACTCGCCAGATTTTTTCTTCGAGTGTAGAAATTCGCTCACGAAATTTTGACGAATTCGCCAAGCCCGTATCCACAGGAACAAAAGCTTGTTCCATCAGGCGCCGTGTTTCGTTGTGAGTACTCATCGACAGGATCCGAGCGAGTGTATTTGATATAACAACCAAAACTAACTAGTCGCTCCTTCAAAGTTCTGGAAACATTCACCAGAAGCATTGAGACTAGATACACACATAATGCACCAAATTCAGCTCGGGGTTTTAAGAAATTAATTATTAGTGATTCGCATATCAAGAACACTGGGCTACACATAAAACAAATACGATGATGCCAAATTGACAGCGAACTAGACTATGACCATTTATAAATGGTGATTGTCCAACGTGGAGTCGTGTCTACATAGAGCCTGTGTAGGCCGCATTGCCGATAAATTCACGTTTAGCGTCTTCGATAGGCGCAGCTAAATCCACTTGACCATTCGATTGATTCACTAGGTTACGAAATACTACAGGCACGCCATCAAGTTTGGATCCCATATAGCCCGTGCTGTATTGCTGTATTTTGGTGCGCGATAAATCATGGAAGGTCAAGGTGGCTAATTGAGCCTTTTCTATCTCGGTCTTCTCTACTTCCGGATCGGGGACCTTGCCCGTCGTGGCAATTTGAATAGCTAGATTTTTTGCCTCCGTATCTAACTGCCCTGTACGATCTTTACCGCTCTTGCAATTGAACGTCGTACCACCCCCCATAAGAAAGCTCAAGACAGCAATACGAGAAGCAATCTTATACGGATCGTTACCGGCTGTTTTGTATTTGTCCCCTAGATAGATATCCGTTATTTGCTGCCCCAATTGAGTGGCCACACTGATGTTATGCTCGATCTCAGCTCGTTTATCGGGAGAGAGCTCATTTTCTAAAAGCTCATATTGCTCTTCTAAGTAGGTATCCAGCATCGATTTTTCACCTGGACTGGATTTATCAATACCCAACATGGTATTGAGTGATTCGTGATTAATCTCGGCATTAGAATATTCAAACCCACTTACAACCTCACCGATCACGGGCAGATTAGCGAGCTTATTAAAGGCATTGATGTTGACGCCAAAGTTGAATGCAATAATTTTTGCAATCACTGGTTTTCCGTTCACAAATAAACCACCTGCATCAATTTCATTTTGTAGATCTTTCCATGACTGCGCATGAATATCCATCATCTCTTGCTCGTTGAATCCATCCATACCGGACTTATCGAAAATTTTCTGACGTAAGCTATCCGGGGAAAGCAAGGAGATAGACGAAAAATTAATGGATTTGCCTTCGGCTATGCGCTTAGCGAATTCAGGATTACGTTGAATTTCAAGAAGAAAGGTCACGCGAGCGCGATTTAATGCTCCTTGTCGACGTAAAAGATGCTGCAGAGGTTTGCTGTTAGTCGCTATGCGAGCGAGTATTTCATCATTTTCAGCTGATTTATTCGATAAAATATTTTTTGCTAGACCTTGGGCTGCCGATAATTTAATACCACGACTGGCTCC
>CANGFL010000014.1 GCA_947453015.1 Oxalobacteraceae bacterium
AAAAAATTGGCGATATGCGCAGCACCTTACCCGCGGGTGTGATGGGGCCGCTGTTTAATGATGAATTCGGCGATACCTACGGTTCTATTTTTGCGCTCTCCACCGATGGATTTACCTACGCTGAAGTTAAAGACTATGCCGACTTTGTTCGTCAGCAGTTGCTGGCGGTTCCCACCGTCTCAAAAGTTGAGTTGTACGGAATTCAAGATGAAAAGCTTTACATAGAATTTTCAAGTAAAAAATTTGGTCAGCTAGGCATACCGTTTGAAGCGGTGGTGGCTCAAATTAATTCGCAAAACGCCGTCGAGGGCAGCGGCGTTTTGGTGACGCCAACCGATAACTTGCAGGTGCGCGTGAGTGGCGCATTGATGACGCCGAAAGATCTTGAAATGCTTCCCTTGCACGCCAATGGGAATACTTTCCGGTTGGGCGACTTTGCAAAAGTTACGCGTGCTTATCAAGATCCTCCGCGCGACAAGATGCGTTACAACGGCAAAGAAGTGATAGGGCTGGGCATCTCGATGGAGAAGGGTGGCGACATCATTGAGTTGGGTCGTCATCTAGATGCGGCCGCCGCCAAAATTAAAGCAAAACTCCCCGTGGGGATTGAACTTGAACGAGTGGCTGATCAGCCGCGTGCGGTGAGTTCTTCGGTCAATGAATTTCTTAAGGTTCTGGCTGAAGCGGTGATGATTGTGCTGGGTATTAGTTTTATTGCGCTGGGTCTGCACACCAAACCGCTGCGCATTGATGTGCGTCCTGGTTTGGTGGTGGCGCTCACCATACCGTTGGTGTTGGCGGCTACGTTTTTAGCGATGCAAATCTTCGGTATCGATTTGCATAAAATTTCACTCGGTGCGTTGATTATTGCGTTGGGCTTGTTGGTGGACGATGCCATCATCGCTGTTGAAATGATGGTTAGAAAGATGGAAGAAGGTTTGTCGCGCTTTGATGCGGCCACTTTCGCCTATACATCGACTGCAATGCCTATGCTGACCGGTACCTTGATCACGGCGGCTGGCTTTTTGCCGATTGGATTTGCTAAATCGGCTGCGGGTGAGTACACGTTTTCCATGTTTTCAGTGAATGCCTTGGCGCTTTTGATTTCTTGGTTTGCAGCGGTATTGTTTACTCCGTATTTGGGTTACGTTTTTCTGCGAGTTAAACCTAGCTCAAACGCCGATGGTCATCATGAATTATTCAATACGCCGTTTTACAACCGACTTCGTCGAGTGGTGAACTGGTGCGTTGAATGGCGTAAAACGACGATTGCGTTGACGCTGGCGGGATTCTTTTTAGGCGTGTTCGGATTCAAATTTATTGAGCAGCAATTCTTCCCTGATTCGAGCCGACTTGAATTAATGGTTGAGCTGTGGCTGCCTGAAGGTTCGTCGTATCAAGCGACTGAAGCGCAGGCGAAAAAATTTGAGCGCTTCATCATGCAGGAACCGGGGGTTGAGAGCGTGACCAGTTATGTAGGTACCGGTAGTCCGCGCTTTTATTTACCGTTGGATCAAATTTTCCCGCAGACGAATGTGTCACAAATCGTGGTGCTGCCCAAGGATGCTAAGGCCAGAGAAACGCTACGCTTAAAAATCAAAGCGATATTTGCTAAAGATTTTCCTGAGGTGCGCGGTCGTGTGAAATTGCTTCCTAACGGGCCGCCAGTGCCGTATCCCGTGCAGTTCCGCGTGACTGGGACTGAGATCGAAAAAGTGCGGTTAATTGCAGATCAAGTTAAGACGATTTTGCGTAGCAATGCCAATGCCGTCGGCGTCAACGATAACTGGAATGAATCAGTCAAGGTAGTGCGTATTGATCTAGACCAGGAAAAATTGCGAGCTCTCGGTGTTAATTCACAGTTAGTGATGCGCGCGGCGAATACCGTATTGAGTGGTTCGGTGGTGGGGCAATTTAGAAACGGTGACAAGCTGATTGATATCGTGATTCGTCAACCTGTAGAGGAGCGCGCAACAATAACGGCCTTGAGTAACGCGAGTGTGCCCACAGCCAGTGGCCGCCCAGTGCCACTTTCACAATTGGCGACGCCACGCTTTGTGTGGGAGCCGGGCGTGATTTGGCGTGAAGGGCGCGAATGGGCGATTACGGTTCAGTCCGATGTCGTCGATGGTATTCAGGGGCCGACGGTTTCAGGGCAGGTGGATCCGTTGCTCGAACCCTTGCGTGCCAAATTGCCACCGGGTTACAAAATCAAATTAGCAGGCGCAGCAGCAGATAGCGGTAAGGCGCAAGATTCGATTGCAGCGAATGTTCCGCTCGTGATTTTTATTGTCTTCACACTGTTGATGCTGCAGTTGCATAGCTTCTGGCGTTCACTCATGGTGTTCCTAACGGGGCCTTTGGGTGTCGCCGGCGCTGCACTGGCTTTATTGATTTTGCAGCGTCCATTTGGTTTCGTGGCCCAACTGGGTGTGATTGCGCTGTTTGGGATGATTATTCGAAATTCGGTGATCTTGGTCGATCAGATTGAACAAGATATTGCCGCGGGTATTTCGGCCTGGGATGCTATTGTTGGCTCAGCAGTGCGGCGTTGTCGTCCTATCCTGCTGACGGCGGCTACAGCCGTGTTGGCGATGATTCCGTTGTCACGTTCCGTGTTCTGGGGTCCGATGGCCGTGGCGATCATGGGCGGGCTGATAGTTGCCACATTACTGACCCTTTTGTTCTTGCCAGCGCTGTATGCAGCTTGGTTCCGAGTCAAGCGCCCTACAGCGCTATAGGTGAAAAACGGAGCGTCCGCCCTGAATTTCCAGTAGAATTCAGGGTTTGAGTCACCGCCAGCAGCTTGGCAACGTAGGGCGACCGCTCTTGACGCATGGTCGCCCTTTGTTTTTGTCGACGTTGGCGCGAATTACTTCAAATTCTGTGATTCCCTTTGCCGCGAGGATGGCGAAATTGGTAGACGCACCAGGTTTAGGTCCTGACGCCAGCAATGGTGTGGGGGTTCGAGTCCCCCTCCTCGCACCACAGAACTGTTTAACTTTTTTGGATGAAGCACATGGCAACTGAAGTCGAAACCCTGGAAAAACTCGAACGTCGCGTGACGCTGACCGTCGCTTTGGCCGAGATTAATTCGGAAGTGGAAAAACGCTTGAAGGTACGTGCCCGTACCGCCAAGGCACCAGGCTTTAGACCCGGCAAAGTCCCCATGAAAATGGTGGCAGCCCAGTATGGCCCTATGGTTGAAAACGAAGTCATGAACGACAAGGTCGGCCTGGCCTTTGTTCAAGCTACGTCAGCCAATAATCTTCGTGTGGCCGGTTATCCGCGCATCGAAGCGAAGCCCGGTGAAGCGGTCGAAGGATCGCTCGTATTTCAAGCGACTTTTGAAGTGTACCCAGAGCTAAAAATTGGCGATCTTTCAGCCATAGAAATTGAACAAAGTCGTTCAGATATTACTGACGCTGAAATCGATAAAACGCTCGATATTTTGCGTAAGCAGCGTGTGCACTATCACACCAAAGGCGCGCATGACGCGCATGGTGATGGCGGTCCTGATACCTCAGCCCAAAATGGCGACCGAGTCACGATTGATTTCGTAGGAAAAATGGATGGAGTTGAATTTGCCGGCGGCAAAGCCGATGACTTCCCTTTCGTTCTTGGTGAAGGTCGCATGCTGGCTGATTTTGAAAAAGCGGCAATTGGCCTGAAAAAGGGCGAATCGCGTACTTTTCCTTTGGCATTTCCTGAGGATTACCACTCCAAGGATTTGGCAGGTAAAACAGCTGAATTCTCTATCACGGTTAAAAACGTTGAATGGGCGCACATGCCTGAAGTCGATGCTGACTTTGCTCGCTCGCTGGGTATCCCAGACGGCGATCTGCAAAAAATGCGTGACGATGTCAGAGCTAACCTCGAGCGTGAAGTGGGTAACCGTATTAAGTCACGCACTAAAACCAGCGTATTAGACGCGTTGGTCAAAGTGGCTGAACTCGATGTTCCCAAGGCGCTGTTAGAGCAAGAGTCTGAGCGTTTGGCCAGCATGACGCGCGAAGACATGAAGCAGCGTGGAATGAATGTCAACGACATGCCTTTTCCTGCCGATCTGTTTACTCAACAAGCCGATCGTCGCGTGCGCATTGGATTAATTTTGTCCGAGCTGGTCAAAGCGAATTCTCTACAGGCGACTGCGGAGCAAATTAAAGCGTTCGTTGAAGATCTTGCTAAAGCTTACGAAGACCCGCAGCAAGTACTGAAGTATTACTACAGCGATCGCAATCGTTTGGCTGATGTCGAAGCGATGGTGGTTGAAGAAAATGTAGTGAAGTTCGTGCTTGAAAAAGCGAAAGTTAAAGAAGTGACGGTTGCTTTTGATGAGTTAATGAATAGCCAGAATGAAGGCTAATCACTCAGTGTTGATTAAGCGATTTGTCTGAACTTATTTGAGACTGATTTTTTGTTTTTTGGTTTGCCGAGGATCGCTATTAATAGATCCAACGCTTTACAGTTTTCATGGGAAATCAAATGACCGATAGCATCCACCGTAAATCTGCGATCGACACCGACATGCTCGGCATGGTTCCAGTCGTTATTGAACAGAGTGGTCGTGGCGAACGCGCTTACGACATTTACTCGCGCCTGCTGAAAGAGCGAGTAATTTTCTTGGTGGGGCCGGTTAATGATCACACGGCCAACCTGGTGGTGGCTCAGTTGCTCTTCCTGGAAAGTGAAAATCCAGAAAAAGATATCTCGCTTTACATCAACTCACCAGGTGGCTCGGTATCAGCCGGACTGGCGATCTACGACACGATGCAATTCATTAAGCCTGACGTATCAACCCTATGTACTGGGTTGGCTGCTTCGATGGGCGCGTTTCTGTTGGCAGCAGGTGCTAAGGGTAAGCGATTCTCGCTCCCGAATTCGCGCATCATGATTCATCAACCCTTAGGTGGTGCGAGTGGTCAGGCGTCCGATATCGAAATTCAGGCGCGTGAAATTCTTTATTTGCGCGAGCGACTCAACAACATCCTGGCTGAAAAAACTGGCCAGAACATGGACCAGATCGGTCGTGACACCGATCGCGATAATTTTATGTCCGCCGAGCAGGCTGTTGAATACGGCATGATCGACAAGGTCTTAACCCACCGGGCCGAGTAGTATTTTTGATAATTATCGTTCTGCTAGCGGGCTGACGCATCCCGAATTAGGCCTGCCTGCGTGACGAATTACGAATTCGCAGGTAAGATCGTTTCAAATCCATCCATTTTGCGTGCACATGTCCGATAAAAAGTCTTCCGGCGGCGAAAAATTACTTTATTGCTCATTTTGCGGTAAGAGCCAGCACGAGGTTAAAAAGCTAATAGCTGGACCCTCGGTTTTCATTTGCGATGAATGTATTGATCTGTGTAATGACATCATTCGCGATGAAGCTTCTACCGTTGAAACAGTAGGTAGCCCCAAATCTGATCTTCCAACACCTCAAGAAATTCTCGACATGCTGGGTCAGTACGTCATTGGTCAGGATACGGCCAAACGCACTCTCTCAGTCGCTGTCTACAACCATTACAAGCGCCTACGTCATCTTGGTAAAAAAGATGAAGTTGAACTAGCCAAGAGCAACATTCTTTTGGTCGGTCCAACAGGTTCAGGTAAAACCTTGTTAGCTCAGACGCTCGCACGCATGTTGAACGTGCCTTTCGTTATCGCCGATGCGACCACGCTGACTGAAGCGGGTTATGTTGGTGAAGACGTTGAAAACATTATTCAGAAGCTGCTTCAAAACTGTAACTACGAAGTAGAGAAGGCGCAGAAGGGTATCGTCTACATCGATGAGATAGACAAGATATCGCGCAAATCAGATAACCCGTCGATCACACGCGATGTCTCTGGTGAAGGCGTGCAGCAGGCCTTGTTGAAACTGATCGAAGGCACGATGGCGTCAGTACCGCCTCAAGGTGGACGTAAGCACCCGAACCAAGATTTTGTTCAGATAGACACCACGAATATTTTATTTATCTGCGGTGGTGCGTTTGATGGCCTGGCAAAAATTGTCTCGAACCGCTCTGAGAAAAGTGGCATAGGTTTTTCAGCTGAGGTTAAGACTCAGGCAGAACGCAGTGCAAGTGAAGTGATGCAAGATGCTGAACCTGAAGATTTGATTAAGTTTGGTTTGATTCCAGAGTTGGTCGGACGTTTGCCGGTGGTAGCCACCTTGTCTGAGTTGACCGAAGACGCCTTAATCCAAATTTTGCTTGAGCCTAAGAATGCACTGATTAAGCAGTACTCCAAGCTGCTTGAGATGGAAGGTGCCGAGCTTGAAGTCAGACCGGGTGCGTTGCATGCGATCGCTAAAAAAGCGCTCAAGCGTAAGACAGGTGCCCGCGGGTTACGGTCTATCGTTGAACATGCGCTGTTGGATGTGATGTTTGAGTTGCCGAATGAGCAAAATGTTGCCAAGGTAGTCGTGGACGAAAACACCATCAATAATGGTGCTAAGCCGCTGCTTATTTATCATGAACCGCAAAAAGTGTCGGGTGCAAAGTAGGTTGACGAAGAAAAATGCTTAAAATTTCGCAAAAAAAGCGATTAAATCGCCTTTTATTGGCGGTTTTTTGAACAAAAGCATTACAATCGACTCAATAGCACTGTGTCCCGGCTTCAAAGCAAAAGCCACCCGAGGTGACTCGTGAGTGGCTTTTTTATTAAGTTTGTTTTGCGTTGGCTAGTTAAACCGGCTTAATTGCGTAATTAGTGATCGATATCGACGTATTTGGTTTTTAATTGTCAGTAAGCGATAAAACAGTAGCTGCAGTATGGTTTGTTAATAATAGGGCTTGTGATTGGCCAATTCGTGCCAACATAGCTTGAAGGTTTGTTCAAAAGGCTTGCAATGACCATAACTTCACATTTTTCCGAACCCACCCAACTTCCTTTGTTGCCCTTGCGCGATGTGGTGGTGTTCCCGCACATGGTGATACCGCTGTTTGTTGGTCGTCCCAAGTCCATCAAAGCCCTTGAAGCGGCTATGGAACAAGGTAAGAGCATCATGCTGGCAGCACAGAAAGCTGCTGCCAAGGATGAACCTTCTGCCGACGATATTTATGAAATTGGTTGCATAGCCAATATTCTCCAAATGCTGAAACTTCCCGACGGTACCGTTAAGGTTCTCGTCGAAGGTGCTCAGCGCGCACGGATTCATAGCATCAGCGAAGTTGAAACTCACTTTGTTGCTGATCTTTCGCCGGTAGAGTCGGAAGCGGGTGATGAATCTGAGGTCGAAGCGATGCGTCGCGCGATCGTTCAACAATTCGATCAGTACGTAAAGCTCAACAAAAAAATTCCTCCGGAAATCCTGACCTCGCTAGCCGGCATTGATGATGCGGGTCGCTTGGCCGATACGATTGCGGCTCACTTGCCTTTGAAGCTAGAGCAAAAACAAGTGATCTTGGAAATCTTCAATGTCGCTAAACGTCATGAGCATCTGCTCGGTCAACTCGAAGCCGAGCTCGATATTCTGCAAGTTGAAAAACGTATTCGTGGGCGTGTTAAGCGCCAGATGGAAAAATCTCAGCGCGAGTATTACCTGAACGAACAGGTCAAAGCGATACAAAAAGAATTAGGCGAAGGCGAAGAGGGTGCTGATCTCGAAGAACTGGATAAGAAAATTATCGCAGCTAAGATGCCGAAAGAGGCGAGAGAAAAAGCGCAGAGCGAACTCAAAAAGTTAAAGTTGATGTCGCCCATGTCAGCAGAAGCCACCGTCGTACGCAATTACATCGATGTGCTGATCGGTTTGCCATGGAAGAAAAAATCCAAAGTAAATCACGATCTGACCCATGCTGAAAAAGTGCTGGAAGATGATCACTACGGCTTAGAAAAAATTAAAGAACGCATACTTGAGTATCTTGCTGTTCAGCAGCGCGTCGAAAAAGTAAAGGCACCAATTCTTTGTTTCGTTGGTCCTCCGGGTGTGGGTAAAACCTCCTTGGGTCAATCGATTGCACGTGCGACCAATCGCAAGTTTGTTCGTATGGCCTTGGGTGGTGTGCGCGATGAGGCCGAGATACGCGGTCACCGTCGTACCTACATCGGCTCTATGCCGGGCAAGATATTACAAAGCCTGACCAAGTCGACTGTACGTAATCCATTGTTCTTATTGGATGAGATAGATAAGCTCGGACAAGATTTCCGCGGTGATCCAGCATCTGCTTTGTTAGAGGTGCTTGATCCAGAACAGAATCATACGTTTGCTGATCATTATGTCGAGGTTGATTTTGATCTGTCAGACGTAATGTTTGTGGCGACCGCAAACTCGTTAAATATTCCACCGGCCCTCTTGGATCGTATGGAAGTGATTCGTCTGTCGGGTTATACCGAAGATGAAAAAACCAATATTTCGCAGCGTTATTTGATTCCAAAGCAGATCAAAAATAATGGGCTGAAAGATAGCGAGATAAGTATTGCTGAGTCAGCAGTGCGCGACATCATTCGTTATTACACACGTGAAGCGGGCGTTCGTTCATTAGAGCGCGAAATTTCTAAAATTTGCCGTAAGGTCGTGAAGATGCTTCTGCTGAAGAAGCAAGATACCAAAGTCACGATCAATGCGAAAAATCTTGGAAAGTTTTTGGGTGTTCAACGTTACGACTTTGGTGTGGCTGACAAAGACAATCAGATTGGACAAGTCGTTGGCTTGGCATGGACTGAAGTCGGTGGTGACCTACTCACTATCGAGTCGATGACCATGCCTGGTAAGGGTAACGTGATTCGTACCGGTACATTGGGCGATGTGATGAAAGAATCCATTGAAGCTGCCCGTACCGTGGTTCGTAGCCGCGCCAGAAAGCTTGGTGTCAAGAGTGATGTATTCGACAAAACAGACATTCACATTCACGTGCCTGAAGGTGCTACGCCTAAGGATGGTCCTTCTGCAGGTATAGCGATGACAACGGCGATGGTGTCGGTGTTTACCGGTATTCCTGTCAGAGCAGATGTTGCTATGACGGGTGAGATCACACTGCGTGGTGAAGTATTACCTATCGGTGGTTTGAAAGAAAAATTACTGGCAGCACTGCGCGGTGGCATCAAGATTGTTTTGATACCTGAACAAAATGTAAAAGACCTCGCAGACATTCCAGAGAATGTTAAAAATCGTCTTGAGATTGTTCCTGTTCGATGGATAGATAAAGTGCTAGAAATTGCACTTGAGCGTCACCCTGTTCCTTTGACTGAAGAAGAAGTGGCACCTGCAGCAGCCGTTAAGGCAGCTGACGGCACAACAGATCCCGCAGTTGTCAAGCACTAAGTGAACGTGTTTTAAAAGAAGAAGCGCTCTTCGGGGCGCTTTTTTGATGCAATTTGTTTATGCAAAAAAATGGATTATGACAGCGCTGTAAGCAGTAACTTTTGATAAATGCGTTCTTTGCGAATCAATAGGTTACAGCTTTAGGTGCGATCATTTATGCAATTTATATGCTTTAAATAATAGTTTTATGACTAGTTTTTTTACTCGTGTTGTCTAGTAAATTTCTTGACACTACTGGGCGTCGCTAGTCTAATAACCGCTGCGGAATTTTCTGCAGCACTCGAGTCGGTTAGTTTTCATAACAAGCCGGCAGCCGAAATAAATTCAATAACACTTCCCAGGGGGAGTCAGTGAACAAAACTGAACTGATAGATGAAATTGCAAAAGCAGCTGACATTTCAAAAGCATCTGCTAGTCGCGCGCTTGAAGCCGTGATTGATTCCGTAACTGCGACATTGAAGCAAGATGGCACAGTCACCCTTGCTGGATTTGGTACCTTTGCTGTCAGCGCACGCGCTGCACGCACAGGCCGTAATCCACGTACCGGCGAAGAGATCAAAATCGCCGCTTCTAAGGTGCCGAAATTTAAGCCTGGCAAAGCACTGAAAGATGCGTTAAACTAATCGTTTTTCCGGCGCCGTGACATGCGTTCGGAGTAGCTGACTAAGTCGAAACGACGTAATAGTGTTTCATAGGGTGCTTAGCTCAGTTGGTAGAGCGGCGCCCTTACAAGGCGTAGGTCGGGAGTTCGAGCCTCTCAGCACCCACCAACAAGTCAGCACGATGTTTTATGTAGTATTAGGAGTGGTAGTTCAGTCGGTTAGAATACCGGCCTGTCACGCCGGGGGTCGCGGGTTCGAGTCCCGTCCACTCCGCCAAACCCGAAAAAGGCGAACTTCTAGTTCGCCTTTTTTTTTACCATCACGATAAAGCGTCATTAGCCAAAAACCGCTGGTCAGTGGTATTTTTGTCTAGTTGATGTTTACTTAGTTTGTTAAAAAAGTCCGCTACAAAAAGTGGGCTGGAGACCTTCGACGAGTACCTGCCATGCTTGAGTTTATTCGTACCCACCAGCGTTTGATGCAGTTCATACTGCTACTGATCATTTTCCCTTCGTTCGCATTTTTTGGAATTGAAAGCTATTTGCGCATGAGCGACAAAGAGCCGCCAGTGGCTAAAGTCGCCGGGCAAAACATCACCCAGCGTGAGTGGGATGCGGCTCAAGCTCGACAGATAGAACGTTTCAAACAAGTCTTTGGTGAGCAATTCAATCAAAACATGTTCGATTCTCCAGAGGCGCGACAAGGCGTGCTGGAAAATTTATTAGCTCAACGAGCTATGTCAGCGCACGTGGTGGAAAATCATTTGACGGTATCTAACGATACGCTCAGAAACACCATCGCTGAAATTCCTGGCCTTAAAAATCCAGACGGCCAATTTGATAAGCAGCGTTACCAGCAGCTCTTAGCAGCGCAAGGATTAACGCCTGAGAAATTTGAAGCGGGTCTGCGCCATGATCTGGCCGTACAACAAATCAATGCCGTGGTTCAGGGCACCGCGTTTTCACCTAACTCAGTGGTGTCTCGCGTTTCGTCGCTGAATCAACAGGCGCGCGAAGTTCAAGAATTAGTATTAACGTTGCAGTCGTTCCGCTCGCAGGTAAAAATTACTGATGCGATGGCTGAAGAGTATTACAAGCAGCATCCGGCACAATTCGAGCTGCCTGAGACAGTTAAAGTAGAAGTCGTTGTATTTAACCCTGATGTTGTTGAGGCACGCATTGTGGTGAGCGACGCGGACATTAAAGCCTATTACGACCAAAATTTAACGCGTTACAAGACTGATGAGC
>CANGFL010000015.1 GCA_947453015.1 Oxalobacteraceae bacterium
GAAATACCCACGGAATCCAAATCAATCGCCTGGCCGCCACACATGCCCAGCGAGCCCGCAGCTCGCGCAAGGCGGCTCACCATAGTCACTTTGCGTTGCGCATCTAAGTTACCCCCTGCGATTACCTCAAACGCTTGCGCTTGCAAGGCATCACCGACTAACAAGGCCGTGGCTTCATCATATTTTTTATGCACGGTCGGTTTACCACGCCTTAGCGCATCATCATCCATACAAGGCATGTCATCGTGCACTAATGAATACGCATGAATCATCTCCACCGCACACGCAGCGCGCTCTATGCCATCTCGCGGCGCATCAAATAACTCACCCGCCGCAAACGCCAATAAAGGCCGCACGCGCTTACCTCCATCCAGCACGGCGTACTGCATTGCCTCGTGCAATTTATGCGGAGCCAATGTCGTCGCAGGTAAATGCGAAAGCAGCACCGTTTCCATTTGCGACTGGACAGTCTTACACCAACGTGTGAACTCTTCTCTCATTCTTCCTGGTCCTCATCGTCTGCGTCTGTCGCAAACGGCTTGAGCATCTCGCCTTCCAATACTTTGACCTGACGCTCAACGCGCTCTAGTTGAACAGCACAATATTTCACCAACTCGGAACCGCGTTGGTAGGCTGCTACCGAAGCTTCTAAGGGCAACTCGCCCGATTCCATCTTTGCAACGAGTTGTTCCAGCTCGGCCATAGCTTCCTCGAAGGAGGCGCTGGGCTGTTGGGGGGCAGATTTTTTAGGCATGCATGATTCTCGTGGTCTGTTGTATCTATTTTAGTGCAATCACTTGAATGTAAACCTAAGTAGTCATTCTTAGCGAATCGGAAAGAGTCAAGGTTATCAAAACAGAATTCTCTTTTTCGTTCGCCACATAGTAAATGCATAGGGCAACGAAAAGATTTTAAAAATTTTGCAGCATTTACAGCGTGATCTGTTCGCTAAAACTAAGGCCCCTACTACGTTTTGTAATTACTCAAGAAACTTTATTTATTCTGATTAAATTTACTGTTTGTAATCTTCGGCGGCATGCGTATAATCGCCCCCTCGTCCAAAAAATACCACTCGATTTAAATTTTTGTAGTAAGTCGAAAAGTTTTTTGCGGATTATTTCTCTCTTAGGTTGGTGCAAATTAATTTGGGGGTGGGGATGTCCGATCTGGCCAGTCTCTCTAGACTCGCGCGATCCAACGCGCAACTACCGGTAGGTGTCTACTTTGATGACACACTACTGAATCAAGAAATCCGTCAACTCTTCAATCAGGGCCCGCAATACGTGGGACATGAATTGATGGTTCCCAATGTCGGCGACTACGCGTCTCTTACTTGGGAAAACGACGGTCGCCTGCTCACACGCGATGCACAAGGCATACAACTGCTGTCGAACGTCTGCCGACATCGACAAGCAAAAATGCTGACCGGTCGCGGCAATTCAAACAACATCATCTGTCCGCTGCATCGCTGGACCTATGACCTCAAGGGTGACTTGATCGGCGCGCCGCATTTTGGCGAAACGCCTTGCCTGAATCTTTCTCGTTTTGAACTGCAACGCTGGAATGGTTTGCTGTTTGAAAAAAATGGTTTCGATGTTGCTGGATTGCTTAACAATCTAGGCGTCACCAAAGACTTAAATTTTGATGGCTACATGCTCGACCATGTGGAAGTCCATGAATGCGATTACAACTGGAAGACCTTCATTGAGGTGTATCTCGAGGATTATCACGTCGAACCTTTTCATCCCGGACTAGGCAACTTTGTTGAGTGCCGTGATCTGAAATGGGAATTAGGCGTAGGCTACAGCGTGCAAACGGTGGGTGTGAATGCAGCACTAAAAAAACCAGGCTCTAGCGTTTACGAAAAATGGCATCAAGAAGTGATGCGTTATCGCGGTGGAGACGTACCTCCCTATGGTGCGATCTGGTTAACGCTTTACCCCAACGTCATGGTGGAGTGGTATCCGCATGTATTAGTGGTCTCGACCTTGTGGCCCAAAGGACCGCAAAAAACTACCAACGTCGTTGAGTTCTACTATCCCGAAGATATCGTGTTGTTTGAGCGTAGCTTTGTAGAGGCCGAGCGTGCTGCGTACATGGAAACCTGCGTTGAAGACGATGAGATCGCTTTGCGCATGGATGCCGGACGGCGCATATTAGTCGATCGTGGCGTCAATGAAGTCGGGCCTTATCAATCACCGATGGAAGATGGCATGCAGCATTTCCACGAGTGGTATCGAAAAAATATCGCGCTGTGACCTCAACGTCACCTCGCGACTAAGCTGCAGCTAACGGCATGCAGTCGTTATGGATGCTGTTCGCCAGCTTCGTGTTCTCTCTAATGGGAGTGTGCGTCAAGCTGGCGTCTGTCACTACATCTACATCCGAAATCGTTATGTGTCGCGGAGCGGTTGGTATGGTGATGATGCTGGCGTTGGTTAGACTGCGTGGCTATTCACTCCGCACTACGTTTCCCTGGCATCACGCATGGCGCGGTTTCGTCGGCGTCACCGCACTCTCAATGTGGTTCTATGCAATCGGTGAATTACCGTTAGCGACTGCCATGACACTCAATTACATGGCGCCGATCTGGATCGCCAGTATTGTCTTCACTTTAGGGTGGTGGCATAAACAACGTCGATTCGAATGGGGATTAGCAGCTGCCATCATGACGAGCTTTGTCGGTGTGGCTTTACTTCTCAAGCCCTCGATGCATGCAGACCAATTGATAGGTGGATTGATTGCACTTATCTCAGGATTTCTTTCAGCACTCGCCTACATACAAGTTAAAAAACTCGGCCAGTTAGGTGAACCGGAATATCGTGTCGTATTTTATTTCTCCGCCACTGGTGTAATCGGAGGACTGCTCAGCAGCTTAGTCAACAGCTATCTGCATACTGGCGAACTACACGTATTGCATTCACTATCAACGCGAGATTTTTTACTGCTGTTAGCAATTGGTGTCACCGCCACCATTGCACAAATAGCGATGACGCGTGCCTACCGACTCGGCGCCATGCTGGTGACCGCCAACCTTCAATACACCGGTATTATTTTCTCCAGCATGTGGGGTATTCTGATTTGGGGTGACCATCTGGATTTGGTTGGCTGGCTCGGCATTGCCATTATTCTTATCAGCGGGATTGCAGCGACCTTTTATAATGCCCGCAGCAGTAGCAGTGCTCCCAAAAAAATATAAGCAGCTTCTGCTACCGAATTGTTAATGCATTGACAGTGTATTAATCGCGACAGACTATCCACAAAGGAGACCGGGATGCCTTACACCACATTGATCTCAGCGACTGAACTCCAATCGTCTGTCAATCAAGCCAATGTCGTCATCCTTGATTGTCGTGCTGAACTGACTGATCCGCGAGCCGGTGCAATCGCCTATGCCGCTGGACACATACCTAGCGCACAACATGCTGATCCTGATTTACATTTATCTGATAAATCACCCGGACCGAACGGTGAATTTCGCGGCAGGCATCCACTACCATCGCAAGAAGCTTTCATTCAACAATTGCATCGTTGGGGCGTGAATTCAACATCGCAAGTCATTGTGTATGACGCACACGGCGGTATGTTTGCGTCACGCGTGTGGTGGATGTTGCGCTGGGTAGGACACAATGACGTTGCGCTACTTGATGGCGGCCTCGCTGCTTGGCTAGCCGTAGGTGGCACTTTAGTGACCGACACACCGCAACCAGCGAGCGGCAACATCAGCTTACGACCCGCCATCACTTCGACCGTGACGGCCGCTGACATTGTGAACAATCTCGCCACAAAAAAATGTACGGTGCTCGATGCACGCGCGGCAGATCGTTTTCGAGGGGAGAATGAAACTATCGATCCGGTAGGAGGACGAATTCCCGGCGCAAAAAATCGCTGGTTTAAAGATAATCTGCGTGATGATGGGCGTTTTAAAACAGCTGAACAATTACGTGGTGAATTTCAGCCACTGATTAGCAGTCCACATGAAACCATACTTCAGTGCGGCTCAGGTATCTCTGCCTGTCACAATGCATTAGCGATGGAAATTGCTGGGCTCAGTGGGGCAAGCTTGTATCCCGGATCGTGGAGCGAGTGGTCAGCAGATTCATCGAGACCTGTCGCGACCGGTGCGGCCTAACACTATAAATTAGTGAACGTGAAATCGATGCGTCAGAACCACGACGATGATCACGCCCAGCGCAATCAATAAAAATTGCGGCACCGATTCACGCAAAGTTGCGCGCCGCTGCATCTGCGGCATTAAGTCACTGACAGCGATATAAATAAATCCGGAAGAAGCAACAACCAGTACATACGGAATCAAGTGCATTCCGCTACCCAGCGCGTAGTAACCCACGAGGCCACCCACGACGGCCATGAAGCTGCAAATCAAGTTGTAAACATAAGCGCGTGTTTTAGTCAGACCCGCATTCAGCAGCACAATGAAATCACCAATCTCTTGCGGAATTTCATGCGCAATGATGGCCAGAGCGGTAATGATGCCTAGCTTTGGATCAGCCAAAAATGCGGCAGCAATCAAAATGCCATCTGTAAAATTATGCAGGCCATCACCGACCAAAATCATCCAACCTGATTTGCCAGCCTCATGGGCATCATGACCATGTTCATGATCGTGCCCATCGCCTTCGTAGTGATGCGAGTGACGCAGAATGGCAAATTTTTCCAACAAAAAGAAACCTAACAATCCGCCGAGCAAGGTGGCAAACAAGGCATGAATATTGGCATCGGACTCGAAGGCCTCAGGCAAGGCATGCAGCAGCGAAGTCGACAACAAAATGCCGACGGATAGGCTGACCATGCGCTCCACCATCTTCGACAGAAATCCGAAGGAAAGAAACGCAGCCGCAGAAATACTGATCACCCCACCAATGGTGGTTGCCAGCAGAATGGAAGACAGAGTGGTATCGATTTTTAGTCCAATTGAATTCAACAAACGCCGCGATTAGACCATAACCCACGGCACGCCGGCAATTCGTCGAATGACGCAGATGCCGGCAGCACCACAGATTACTTTAATGGGCTTTTTCCCAATTCGGGCCAGTGCCGACATCCGCGACCAGTGGCACACGCAGCTCGGCCACACCGGCCATCAGTTCTGGCAGCCGCGTCTTAACCAATGCCAATTCTGATTCAGGGACTTCCAGCACCAATTCATCATGCACCTGCATCACCATGCGCGAGCCCAGTTTTTCTATATCCAGCCAGTTTTGTACCGCGATCATGGCGAGCTTAATTAAATCGGCCGCAGTGCCCTGCATGGGCGCATTAATCGCTGCGCGCTCAGCACCCTGACGACGTGGGCCATTCGGTGAATTAATTTCGGGTAGCCACAGGCGTCGACCAAATACCGTTTCAACAAAGCCTTGCGATTTGGCTTGCTGACGCACATCGTCCATAAATTGTTTAACGCCGGCGAAACGATGGAAATATTTTTCCATGTACATCTGTGCCGCAGAACGTTCGACGCCCAAATTACCTGCCAAACCAAATACGCTCATGCCATACATCAAACCAAAATTAATCACTTTGGCGTAGCGGCGCTGCTCACTACTCACTTCAGTCAGAGGCACACCAAAAATTTCTGCCGCGGTCGCGCGGTGAATATCTTCTCCCGCAGCAAAGGCACGCAACATACCTTCATCACCCGATAAATGCGCCATGATGCGCAATTCAATTTGCGAATAATCTGCTGACACAATCACATTGCCGGGTGCCGCAATGAACGCTTCACGAATACGTCGCCCTTCTGCAGTGCGAACCGGAATATTTTGTAAGTTGGGCTCATTCGAAGACAGCCTACCCGTGACCGCAATCGCCTGACCATAGTTAGTATGTACACGCCCCGTTGATGGATTAACCATGCGCGGTAATTTATCGGTGTAAGTCGATTTGAGTTTAGCGAGGCTGCGATAGTCCAACAACAATTTAGGTAAGGGATAATCTTCAGCTAGCTTTTGTAAAACTTCTTCATCCGTCGATGGTGTACCACTTGGTGTTTTTTTGACGACAGGCAGCTTGAGCTTTTCAAATAAAATTTCACCTAACTGCTTAGGCGAATTCAAATTAAAAGGCTGCTCGGCTAATGCATACGCTTGTTTTTCTAAGTCCATCAACTTGATACCAAGCTCGTTTGATTGCGCGACTAACAAATCGACATCAATCAAAACACCGTTTCGTTCCATACGCTGCAATACAATCGATGTAGGTACTTCGATCTGTTCATAAATGAAACGCAGCTTTTCATTCGCTTCTATCCGTGGCCACAAGGTGTTGTGCAAACGTAGGGTGATATCGGCATCTTCAGCAGCATAATCCGTCGCCGTTTCTATGCTGACTTCATCAAAACCAATTTGCGAAGCACCCTTACCGCACACTTGCTCATAGATGATGGTTTTTTTATCCAGCCACCGCAAGGCCAAACTATCCATGTCGTGCGTACGATGGGATTCGATTACATATGATTGCAACAGCGTGTCATGTACGATGCCTTTCAATGCAATGTCGTAATTTGCAAAGATATGGCTGTCGTATTTCAAATGCTGACCCAGCTTTGGTTTAGATGCGTCTTGCAACCAGGGCTTTAATTTTTCTAAAACAAATTCGCGCGACAGTTGATCTGGCGCTCCAGGATACCGATGATGCATAGGCACATAGGCCGCCTTACCCGGCTCTACGCATAAAGACAAACCAACGATCTCGGCGCGCATAGAGTCTAATGATGTCGTCTCAGTATCGACGGCTGTTAATGGTGCTTCGTTGATTTTCTTGATCCATGCGTCCAGCTGCTCGGCCGTAAATACCGTTTCGTAATGTGTTTCTATCGGAGGCTCCGCTGCAAACAAACTCGCTTGCTCGGAAGGGTCAGCGATAGATGCAGAAGTTTTAGAGTTTGCGCTTGAATCATTTGCCTGCTCAGAATTTAATTCGCGTAACCAGGTACGAAAACCCATGCGACTGAAAAATTCACGTAAAGCCGCAGGATCTTCTGGCTTAAAAGCTAACGACGTTTGAATCGATTCCATGTGCGATTGCAAATCGCAATCGCATTTAACCGTTACTAACGCGCGCGCCTGTGGCAACCAATCTAAGGTGCGACGTAAATTTTCACCGACCACACCACCAATGTCAGCTGCGTGAGTGATCACACCATCCAATGAGTCATATTGTGTGAGCCATTTAACCGCTGTCTTTGGCCCCACTTTTTCTACACCGGGTACGTTGTCGACGGTATCGCCCACCAGCGTCAGATAATCAACGATACGCTCGGGGGGCACGCCAAACTTAGCAATCACAGCTGCACGATCCAGCGTTTCATTACTCATCGTGTTAACTAGCGTGACATGGTCATTCACTAATTGCGCGAGATCTTTGTCACCGGTAGAAACCACCGCAGATAAACCCTGTGCAGCTGCCTGTACCGCCAGCGTGCCAATCACATCATCGGCTTCAATCCCTTCGACCATCAAAATAGGCCAGCCTAGGGCTCGCACCACTTCGTGTATGGGTTCGATCTGCTTTACCAAATCCTCAGGCATAGGCGCTCGCTGCGCTTTGTAGTCGGGATAAAGATCATCACGAAAGGTTTTCCCTTTTGCATCAAAGACACAGGCCATGTATGCTGCAGAGTAATCCTGCCTAAGGCGACGCAGCATGTTGATCATGCCGTAAATAGCGCCCGTGGGAGCACCTTCTGCATTACGTAAATCGGGCATGGCATGAAAGGCCCGGTATAAATAACTCGAACCATCTACCAGCAACAGGGTTTTATTCATATGGAAAGCGACCGGAAACGGGTACCGCGACTGCGGCAATTGACCAACCTTGAACGCGCCACGTCGCGCAAGGCGAACGAATCGTGGCAAATGTTCACGATTATGGCAGAGTTTATCGATGCCGCCGAACGTCTCTCCGAGATCAGACCGGCGGTTTCTATCTTTGGATCAGCGCGTATAAAGCCCACAGATCCTTATTATGAAATAACCGTCGATATCGCTCGTAGGTTATCCGACGAAGGCTTTTCAGTGATCTCCGGTGGTGGCCCCGGCATTATGGAAGCGGCCAACAAAGGCGCCTATGAAGGTAGCTCTCCTTCCATCGGACTTAATATCGAACTGCCGCACGAACAAACGAGCAATACCTGGCAAAACATTTCACTCTCATTCAGGCACTTCTTTGCGCGCAAAGTGGCCTTTGTTAAATATGCTGATGCCTATATCGTGCTGCCAGGTGGCTTTGGCACCATCGATGAATTATCTGAAGTACTCGTGTTGATACAGACTGGTAAAACACGGCGCATTCCCGTGATACTAGTGGGTACCAAGTTTTGGGAGGGCCTGCTACAGTGGTTCAAAAATATGCTGTTAGCGAATGGCATGGTCGAGCCCCAAGATTTGGAACTTGTGCAAGTGATTGATGATCCCAAAGAGATCGTCGACGCTATTTTTAACTTTTATGAATCGCGTGACATCGTCCTTTCTGAGACCGAGCATCCGCATCAGTCCTTCCTCTAAGCCCAGGCAGTCGGCTAGAGCGTGGCCTTTGTTAGAATGTAGTCCATAACAGGTGACGCTTGCCTTCCGGGAGTTCGATCATGATTCAGCAAAACTACGGCTCTACCTATCTACGCCTGCTCTGCGCCACGGCGGGACTGGCTACGG
The DNA here is from genome assembly GCA_947453015.1 of Oxalobacteraceae bacterium. Lineage (GTDB taxonomy): Bacteria > Pseudomonadota > Gammaproteobacteria > Burkholderiales > Burkholderiaceae_D > Pernthalerella. The sequence goes on from CANGFL010000015.1 coordinate 8,673, forward strand.
CGATGGCCGTGACGGCCGCTCCGCGCGACGATGTCCGCCTCGAGCCGCTACCGGACGACCCCGCAGTCGCTGCCGCGGTCGGCGATGGCACCACTGAAATTACGCAGCGCCGTGAGCAAAATGCCATCACCTCGGTTCGTATCCGCCGTGGTAACAATACCTATTACGTGACACCGACCGAACAGATACCCGCCTCACAAAGTGGCGCGCGTGCTGCTCAATGGGAAATTTTTCAATTCCGGCCCGGTCGTTCACGTGAAGTTCCATTCGAAGCACCACCCACACCACCCCGCTAATTTTTACGCTGCCTAAGTGCAGCCTTTACCTACCGATTGCTATGGCAGTTTTCACTCCGGTCAGCCTGGATGACATCATTCCCTGGGCCGAGCAGTACCCGGTAGGGCAAGTCAGATCACTCGACGGTATTTCTTCGGGTATCGAAAACAGTAATTTTTTTCTGAGCACCGAGCAGGGTGAATTTGTGCTCACGATTTTTGAAAAACTCAGTTTTGAACAACTACCCTTCTATCTCAACCTGATGCGCCACCTTGCACAGCGTGATGTGCGCGTGCCGGCACCACTGCCGAATCATCAGGGTGAGATTATTAATCGCTTGCATGGCAAGCCCGCGTCTATTGTTAGTCGCCTCACAGGTGATTGGATTCCTAACCCGACCGCCACCCATTGCCACGAAGTTGGTGCGATGCTAGCCAAGATGCATCTGGCTGCACAGGATTTCTCTCTGTATCAACCGAACTTGCGCGGACTAGACTGGTGGCGCGAAACGACACCCGCCGTCCTGCCCTTTTTATCCGCAGACAATCAACAACTCTTGCGTAATGAAATGCAGACGCAAGAAAAATTTGCCGCCTCCGATAGCTACGCTAGCTTACCCAACGGCCCAATACATGCCGATCTGTTTCGTAACAATGTCATGTTTGATGGCGAGCGCCTAACTGGATTTTTTGATTTTTATTTTGCAGGTTGCGACACTTGGCTGTTTGATGTGGCTGTCACTGTGAATGATTGGTGCATTAATCTAAGCACCGGTGAAACAGATAGCCAGCGCGTACGCGCATTGCTTGATGCCTATGCCGGCGTTCGACCTTTTACCACCGAAGAGCGAGCCGCATGGCCCATCATGCTGCGTGCGGCTGCACTGCGTTTTTGGTTATCGCGACTGTATGATTTTTATTTGCCGCGCGAAGCTGAAATGCTCACGCCGCATGACCCCACACACTTTGAACGACTGCTGCGCCACCGCATTGCGCATCCGGTTGAGGGCTTGAATTAATCATGGAACGCATACAAGCCAGCCAAGGCATCGAATGGATACGACAGGGCTTTACGCTGTTTCGTCAGCAACCGGCCGAACTCTCAATGCTGTTTTTGTTGTACATGCTGCTGATGTTTTCCCTCTCGCTGATACCCGTGCTGGGACAATTACTACCCTTGCTGCTGGTGCCAGTTTTTTCTATGGCCTTCATGCAAGCCTGTGTAAACATCGAAGCGGGCATCAAAGTACGGCCCAAGGTTCTTCTTACAGCGGTGCGCTCACCCGCACTCGGCACCCTGTTGCGATTAGGGGTGCTGTATTTATTGGTGGCGATTGTTTGTGTTGCGGCTTCTACCGTGATCGATGGCGGAAGCTTTTGGAAACTCATGTCCGGCCAAATAGCGGCGGACGATAAAAATCTTGAAGTCGCCAATCTACCTTTAGCGATGATTTTTTCTGCACTACTTTATGTACCATTTTCTATGGCTTTTTGGCACGCCGCCCCGCTGGCGATGTGGCAAGGTATGGGATTGTTCAAAGCAATTTTTTATAGTTTTTTTGCCGTTCGCCGCTGCGGCAAAGCCTTTCTGGCTTATGCACTGGGCTGGATCATCATAGGCATTGCACTTCCTGCTGTTATCAGCGCCCTCCTCAGCTTGCTTCTCGGCAAGACCGCCGTCACGGTCATGCTGTTAATGCCCCTCTCGGTCATCCTGACCATCGTGATGTACTGCTCTTTCTATCCCACCTACACACAAGTTTTCGAACATCCGGAACAAACGCAGGTTTAGCGTTACCGACCTTTCACTGTTTGTAAAATAAGTTTTTTCCGTATTTTTTGAATCTAAAACGCAACGATAATTTTCTGTAAGGAAATTTATCTTTGGATGCTTTTGAATACTCTGGAAGAGCACATGACAATTTCTGCATGCTCAGTTTAGTCATCTGCCGCCAAAAAATTAAGCTAATAAATGACAATTCATTCAGCCCACAATAATTCCGTTAATACAGAGGCTTACCTTCATAACACGAAGGTAGGTAACTCTGATTATGTCGTTTTGGGAGACGAAAATCGTACGGCATCGAAATCATTACTCAGCAAGGCAAAAAATTTACTCTACACATTAAGCAC
>CANGFL010000016.1 GCA_947453015.1 Oxalobacteraceae bacterium
GCTAATGTGTCGTGAAACTAAGGTGTAGAGACTTTCCCAGGCTTTCATACGAAGCATGCTGGGCATTGCAGCGAATAAATCACCGAGGCTATTAAAAGCCACCCCGCCTAATTCTTCAAATCCTAATTGGCAGGCTTGATCAGCCGCTTTTACAAAACGGTCGTAGCCAGCTAAATCGGCGGGATTAAAACGCGCAATTTCGCGTCGCATGGTTTCTTCATCGCCGCTGTAATCAAACCAACTGCCATCATCAAAGCGTAAGCGATAAAACGGCTCCATCGCTTTGAGTGTGATGTCGTCTGACATACGTTTGCCACACAGCGTCCACAACTCTTCTAACAACTGAGGTGCAGTAATGATGGTGGGGCCGGCGTCGAAGGTAAAGCCATCTTGTTTGTGAACGTAGGCACGACCACCGGGTGCGTCGAGTTTTTCAAACACCTCGACGTCATACCCTTTGCACGAGAGACGGATGGCCGCAGCCAAGCCGCCGAAGCCGCTGCCAATCACAATGGCTTTCGGTTTTTTCACTGGGGGCTCTCTAGCGCATTAGGCCAGAAAAAACGGCCGTGTTAGTTGGGCCGAAGGATTCCAAGGCAATGGTGGCCCCGGTGGCTGGGTCGCGTAATGTGAGTCGACCACCACTGTGAGCGATTAATTCGAAGGAGCGTTCTGTCGCAACATCGATGCCGCGCAATTTGCGTTCACGCACCAGTGCACGTAAGGTGCCGCGTAAGAAGCCTTGTTCGCCCTGAAAATTTTGTACGACGTGGTCGGTCAATTTATCGATTGCGTTGATCGAGCCATCTGGCTGATCAATAAAACGTAATACGCGAATGTGTGTGGGCGCGATGATGTCGTTAGTGGTGCTAGGCGTAGCTCCACGCATCAACACCACGGCGGTGATACATAGCGCTGCAAACAAGCCAATCACGATGGCCGGATTCAAGTCGCGGCGCATGGTGTACGTCCAATTCAGGGATGGATTGTTTTTCATTGGGCAAACGCCGTTGCAGGCATACGTACAGGTATGCATGTTTCGCGTGTTACAGGTGAATTTTCGATTTCGTGTTGACGCTCGAGCCAGGCTTTGTGCAACAGTTGGCCGACGTTTTGAATGTCAGCGATGTTGCGCAACAGCGGCTGTGGTTGATTGATATACCAAGGACGTGCATGCGGCCACAGATGCAGATACGCGATGCGATCTTCGCCTTTTAATTCAAGCGCGATATCACCAAAGCCATCCGTCTGCGGTTTGATTTGTGCTGCCTGTATCCAACGCAATGGCAAGTTGAATGACAGTGTCAGCACAATACCGATGCGCATCACGACACGTTTATTGGTGAGCGTATACATAGTGGTACTGGCGGACAGTTTGGCAGTGAGCGCCAACAATCCAAGCGCAATCAGCGCCAAGGAACCACTAATGGTGAGTGCGCCTAAATTCATGCGTAGCGATGCAGACGTATCCCACGACAGCACGACTTGCAGCAACAGCATGGCAGCGAAATACATTGTCAGTCGTTTGACGTGGAATGCATCAACTGCCAAACGTTTCCAATCGGGGCTGCCTTGCCAGAGTATGTGTTCACCCGCGGGCAGGGCCTCAGGCAGGCCCGGCGCCGCTTCAAACTCATGCTCATGATGCGGCTTCATACGAGTGGTTCCTGACGTTCTGGTGTGGCATACAGAGTGCCGGCACCGTAGTAGGCTGCGATTTTTTCTTCTTCCAGCATCGTCACTTGATTTGCTTCGCGGTGTCCGGGAACATCAGCGAATTGATGCGCCAAAATTGCGTGCACTTTTACATGCTCATCGGTGATGCGAGCAAACGGAACGGGTAACAAAACAGTTTTATCCGAATCGTTCAGTTTGACTTCTATGTAACGGAACAGCATTTCTGATTTATCCATCCACAATTCTTTTACTGTGCCAGCGACTTCATTATCAGCGCCGATAACAGGTAAGCCGCGCGGATCGTGATCTTGATGCGCGACGTGGTAGTCCGGATTAACACGTAAAGGAACGATTTTGGCTTCGCCTTCCGGTGTGTGATCCGGTACATCGGCACGATTTGCCCAAGCACCTGGACCAACGCCAGCTAACAGCGGATTACCGGTCGGTTCGATCGGTGAACCTATCCAGCGATGACGTGGTTCCGCTTGCAAGAACTCCGGTCCTTTCAGCGGATAAGGCATCACGACTTCGTCGCCATTAGCTAATTTGTAGGTCTTAGGTGAAGGGATGGGCGGCCAGCCGTCCATCTTGGTATCGCGACCTGTGCCTGGATCGAGTGGATAACCATCACGATGGTTTTCCTGCAGCAGGTAATAGATCAGACCAAAAAAGAAAATCCAGAACATATAGAGGACGAGCTGGGCTACGTCGATGTATTGGGTAATAGCGCCTGTTTGCATGAAGAGTCTCCTTAGTGCTTTTTGTTAGGGGATAGCTTGAACGCAGCCAATCCGCAAACGTCTTTTGTGATTCATGTTGCAAGAAATACTCGATGCTTCAATCGCTAAAAAATAATCGTGCGTAGCGAGCGAAGTAACGTACAGATGAATTTCGTTTATCCAGGCAGATCGGCTAAGCCGAACTTCTGGCCCTGCGAGCGTTTTAGCGATGAATCGTTCCTAACTAATGGACCGATTGCAACCAATACGCCAAACAACAAATACATCTCGATGTGATACACAAAGCTGTAACCCGTTAATGGTGAGGTTAGGCTCTCACCCATCCAGCCAGAGGTGGCGAGTGCGCCGATCACATCTTTGATCACACCACCCAACGCCACCGAAGCACCGCCTGCCGTCGCTTGCACAGCGCCCCAAGCGCCCAGTGCCAGACCTGCGTCTTCACCACGTTGCAGACTCATCGCCATGGTGAGTGTGCCAACTGAAAACAATCCACCGCCTACACCGATCAAAAAGGCACCGATGCGAAACATATTGGGCGCATCGAGCGCTCCGGAAAAAATCACTAAGGCAAAGGCGGGTAATCCGACCACGGCACCTAAAGCGGCCAGTCGAACGGCATCCACTCCACGCGTTAACAATTTGGCGGCGATCGCAAAGGCTATTAGCGAGCCGCATGCGGTAAGTGCGGTGAGTAAGCTGGTCGCGCCCACACCCAGATGCAGTACCTGAGCACCATAGGGTTCGAGAATGATGTCTTGCATGTTGAAGGCGCAGGTGCCGAGACCCACCGTCCACAAAAAGCGTTTCACGCCGGGGCGGCTGACATACGCACGCCAGTGCGTAGAAAAATCCGCTTCGTCATCCGCCTCTTTGGCGCGCTGACGATTTAAGGCTTCTTGTTTCCAGAGCGCGTTTAGATTCAGCCAAATTACGGCGACGGCGGAACCTTGCACTACTTGAATTAATCGCAGTGGGCTGAAATCCGTCAATAACCAGCCAAACAGTGCGCCGCTGCCCACTAAGCCGAGTAGCAGCATGGTGTACATCAGTGCCACCACGCGTGGACGTGTCTCAGGTGTGGCGAGGTCGGTGGCGAGCGCCAGTCCAGCGGTTTGCGTCACTTGCATGCCAGCGCCGACTAATAAGAAGGCGAGTGCTGCGCCGATACGGCTAACCCACACCATGCCCGGTTGCTGGGTAGTAAGTGCTAACAAAGCAAACGGCATGATGGCCAAGCCACCAAACAGTAGCAGCGTACCTATCCATAAATAAGGCAGGCGGCGCAGTCCGAGCGCTGAGCGATGCTTATCTGATTTAAATCCTATGAGTGCTCTGAGTGGGGCAAATACGAGCGGCAGCGCCACGGATAACGCGACCCACCAAGCGGGCACGCCCAGCTCAACAATCATGACGCGGTTCAGGGTGCCGACCAGCAAAGCGGTGGCTAAACCTATAGAAAGCTGAAACATCGACAGGCGCAGCAGCCGCGAAAGCGGCATCTCGGCTGTTGCCACATCGGCAAAAGGCATCCATTCCGAGGTCATCTTGGATGTCAGTTTTCGGGTGTATTGGTTCAGCAGTTTCATAGCAGTCCAGAGGCCGGGGTAGATTCCCCGCATCATTCACTAAGGTACTCTAGAGGTGGGTGCCGTCTATGTCAACTAATGTTTACTATTAAGGTGTAATTAATAGTTGACATAGTGCTAGGGATGCGGGATTCTTTCACTGTGCCGCAGTGCGGCACAAAGCAGTGAAGCAACAGCACTATCTCCTCTCTGGGACGCTCGCCCTGCGGGCGTCCTTTTTTTTGGTCTTCAGCCCGCCGGACTGGACCGAATAGGTCCGAATAAGGCTGAACCGGGCCAAAACCCTCGCCAATCCTTGGTCTGGCCTGCGTCTTGGTCGAATCTGAGGGCATGCCTGCCGGTATAATCGCGCTTTTGCGTGTGCCAACCCCTGGCCGCGAACCGGATCCCCATCAATGCACTCCCGACACAAAGCGCAGATCGCGACAATTTTCGAGCAGGCGGTGTCATCGCTACTCGCCGGCAGTGAGCTGTCTACTCCAGAAATTACCCTTGAGCGCCCGCGCGACCCCAGTCATGGTGATTTAGCGTGTACGGTCGCCATGCAGATCGCTAAGCCACTGAAAAAAAATCCGCGTGAAATCGCACAGGCCATCACCGATGCAGTGATGAGTAATCCATCGCGTACGGGTTTAATCGACGCACTCGAGATTGCCGGACCCGGTTTTATTAATGTGCGTGTTGCGTTAGCAGCGAAGCAGGAAATCGTTACGCAAATATTCAATGATGCGCAGTGCTATGGCTTTAGTAATGATGCCAATCGTAGCAAGGTGTTGGTGGAATTTGTGTCAGCGAATCCGACCGGTCCATTGCATGTAGGTCATGGTCGTCAAGGTGCGTTAGGTGATGCGATATGCGCATTGCTTGAAGCGCAGGGGCATGAAGTATTGCGCGAGTTTTATTACAACGATGCCGGTGTTCAGATCGCTACGTTAGCTAGCTCGGTGCAAGCGCGCGCATTGGGGCATAAGCCTGGCGATGCGGCTTGGCCAGAGTCAGCCTACAACGGTGATTACATCGCCGATATTGCGACAGATTTTTTAGCTAAGAAAACCGTATCGGCCGCCAATGGTGAGCCGGTTACTGCGTCGGGCGATGTGCATGACATCGAATCGATTCGTCGCTTTGCAGTGACGTATTTGCGTCGCGAACAAGATTTGGATTTGCAGGCGTTTGGTGTGCGCTTCGATAATTATTATCTCGAATCGTCGCTGTACAGCGATGGCAAAGTGGATGCAGCCGTTGCTGCGTTGATCGCAGCGAATAAAACCTATGAGCAGGAGGGCGCGCTCTGGTTGCGCAGCACGGAATACGGCGATGACAAAGATCGCGTGATGAAAAAATCCGACGGTACCTACACGTATTTTGTGCCAGACGTCGCGTATCACATCACTAAATGGCAGCGTGGCTATCATCAAGTCATTAATGTGCAGGGTAGTGATCATCACGGAACAATTGCGCGCGTGCGCGCTGGATTGCAAGCAGCAGGTGTTGGTATTGCCGCAGGCTTTCCATCGTATGTGCTGCACAAGATGGTAACCGTCATGAAAAATGGCGAAGAAGTAAAAATTTCTAAGCGTGCCGGGTCGTATGTAACCTTGCGTGATTTGATTGAGTGGTCAGCCGGTGATGCGCCTGTCGATTCGCAGGGGCAGCGTGATTTAACGCGTGGTCGTGATGCGGTGCGATTTTTTCTTATCTCGCGTAAAGCGGATACTGAATTTGTGTTTGATGTTGATTTGGCGTTGGCGCAGTCGGATGAAAATCCGGTGTACTACGTTCAATATGCACATGCCCGAATTTGTTCCGTGCTGGCGCAATGGGGCGGCGATGAGAATGGTTTGAAAAAAGTCGATCGCTCACCATTAACAGCGCCGCGCGAAGCGAGCTTGATGGCGAAATTATCTGAATATCCTGAGATGTTAAAAAAAGCGGCTGACGAGCTCGGCCCGCATCAAGTGGCGTTTTATTTACGCGATCTCGCAGGCGAGCTGCATAGCTACTACAATGCCGAACGAGTGCTGGTGGATGACGAATCTCTCAAGCTGGCACGGTTATCTTTATTACTCGCCACTCGGCAGGTCATAAAGAATGGCTTGGAATTAATTGGCGTCTCTGCGCCCGCACGGATGTAACCCATGAATGTGATGCTCAACTCAAAAGATGCAAGCGCCAGAGTGCGCCGCTGGCAACGCGGTGGCACAGTCACGGGCGTGATCGTCGGATTGATTGTTGGTTTGACCGTCGCGGTGTGGGTGGCGATGACGATTTTGAAAACGCCTTTGCCTTTCGTCGACAAGATCAGCAAACAGTCACAGCCGGCCGGTGAGTTAGGTGATCCGAATAAGACCATGCCAGGCGGTGCACGCGAGAGGCGAGAACGCATCAGCGAAGATCAGTCCGCCGCGCCGGCAGCTGAGCCCGTAACTGCACCTGCGCCAGCGGCCTCTGCAAAATCAGCTAAGGCGGCGAAAGCCGATGCACTACCTGCAGTCGCAGCCCCAGCTACGTCGCCCACTGCATCTCCCACTGCATCATCCAATTCGTCGCCTGCTACAGAAAAGTCACGCCTAGAAAAATCGCCTGGCTCTTCAAGCGCAGCATCTCAATCGAGTACGTCGGCACCTGCAACGAATGCTGCTAACGCAGCAACCCCAACGGCGCCTGCGTCATCCGCTGCGTCCGCTGCAGCATCAGCGCCTGCTGCAGCACCATCGACAACAGCCGCTCCGCAGCCTGAAGGGTTTACCTATTATTTGCAGGCGGGTGCGTTTAGAGAAATTAATGATGCCGAAGCAACTAAAGCAAAACTCGCTTTGATGGGTGTGGCCGCCACGATTGCTGAGCGCAAATCCGAGTTAGGTACCTTGTATCGTGTGCGCGTTGGCCCTTTCTCAGAAATCGAGGCGATGAATCGCGCTCGTTTACGTTTGTCTGACAATGGTGTTGATGCCGCTGTCGTTAAAGTTCCGAAATAATCTATTCATGAAATCAGACATGCCCAGTCATTTACTGGTAAGAGTATGTCAATCAACCCAGAGGAAATCATGCGTCTGATGAAGTATTTAAAACAGTGGTTAGCGGCAGCTAGTATCGGATTGGTGGCGTTTTCGGTAGCGGCTACGCCGACCGAGCCGGTGGAAGGCATGGAATACCATCGCTTGCAAACACCGCAGCCGACCGATACCGGTAAAAAAACAGAAGTACTGGAATTTTTTTGGTACAACTGCCCGCACTGTTTTGCGTTTGAGCCCGCGTTATCTGATTGGGTAAAAAAACGTGGTGACACGATTGTTTTTCGCCGTGTTCCTGTAGGTTTTCGTGAATCATTCATTCCGCAGCAAAAGTTGTATTACACGCTGGAAGCTTTGAATCGTTTCGATGTGCATCGTGCGGTGTTTGATGCGGTGCATGTGGGTCGCCAAAAGCTCGATAAAGAAGAACAGATTATGGAATTCATCGAAAAACAAGGTATCGATAAAAAGAAATTTATCGATACGTTTAATTCGTTCAGCGTTCAATCGAAAGTGAATCGTGTGCGTCAACTCATGGAAGCGTATCGCATTGATGGCGTGCCAACTGTAGTGATTGACGGTCAGTACATCACCTCGCCCTCTATCGTTGGCTCAGCTGTGCGTGGTCAGTCAGAGCAGGCGTTAAATGCATCGACTCTGCAAGTGATGGACGCGCTACTCGCGAAGAAAAAATAATGGCGCATCGCTAAATGCTGCGCGTTTTCATTACGGGTGCCTCGAGCGGCATCGGTGCCGCGCTGGCGCGTGAATTTGCCGTTCGTGGTGCGCAACTGGGTTTGCTGGCGCGACGCGAGTCGGCATTACATGCCTTAGTAGCATCGCTGCCGAACGCTTCGCGTCATTTGGTTTATCCGGTCGATGTTAACGATCATGACGCCCTGCGAGCTGCAGCAGAAAATTTTTTACGCCGCGCCGATGGCATTGATATCGTGATCGCCAATGCGGGAATTTCGTATGGCACGCTGACTGAACGCCCCGAAGACCTCGCAGTTTTTGAATCCATACTGCAAACCAATTTGATGGCCACCGTTGCAACCTTTGCGCCATTTATCGATGCGATGAAAACTCAAGCGGCTGCAGGCGATCGCGGTTTGCGTTTGGTGGGCATTGGTAGCGTGGCTGGCATACGTGGCTTGCCAGGTGCCGAAGCCTACAGTGCATCCAAGGCGGCGGTGATGAGCTACTGCGAATCATTGCGAGTTGAGTTGAACCCTCATCGCATTCGCGTGGTCACGATTGCACCGGGCTACATTGATACACCGATGACTAAGGTCAATCGTTATCCCATGCCATTTCTGTTGCCGGCACCACGTTTTGCGCGATTGGCTGCGGATGTTATTCGTAGCGGGCGCAGCTACGCTGTGATTCCCTGGCAAATGCGTGGTGTGTCGTGGTTGCTGCGTTTACTGCCGAATTGGTTGTATGACCGCGTGATGGCTAACGCTCCTCATAAAACATCTCTCAAAGATCACCCTCATTCCGATGTCACTGCTGGTTGATGCCATAGGCAAGAAGCATGCACCGGTTGATCCGGGTAAAGCCGTGCGCATCGTTTCGCTGGTGCCTTCGATTACAGAACTGTTATGTGATTTAGGTTTGGCGAGTCGGGTGGTGGGGCGCACCGGGTTTTGCATTCATCCGCAGTCTGCGGTATCGGCGATTCCTAAAGTGGGTGGCACCAAGGATGTGAATTTTGAAAAAATTCGCCGACTCGCTCCCACTCATTTGATCGTTAACATCGATGAAAATGAAAAGCCTACCGTAGAGGCATTGGCGGATGTGGTACCGAATGTGATCGTCACGCACCCGATGGCGCCACGCGATAACCTCGAGTTGTATCGTCTGCTGGGTGGAATTTTTCGTAAAGAACGTGAAGCGAATGTTTTGTGTGAGCGTTTTGAGCGCGAGTACGAAGCTTTATCGTTGGTCATGTCGTCCACATCCAGACTTTCATTTTCTACCAATCGCGTCTTGTATTGCATCTGGCAGGATCCGTGGATGACGGTCTCACGCGATACCTACATCGCGCGCATGCTCGAGTTGATCGGCTGGCAGCAGTGGTTAGCGGATACAGGAGTGCGTTATCCAGAATTTACGTGGGATGCGAAGATGTTATCAGTGATCGACGAGATTTTGCTTTCATCCGAGCCCTACACGTTCACTCAAAAGCATGTTGATGCCTTAGAGCGTCAGACTGGCAAGCCTGTACGTCTAGTGAATGGTGAGATGTTGTCGTGGTATGGCAGTCGAGCGATACAGGGATTGCGATATTTGCGTGAGCTGGCGGGCGGTTGATTTATTACAGATGCGCGCTTGTGTAGTGGTGTGATGCTGGAAAAATAAGCCCACTGAGTGGGCTATTTCTTTTTTGAGATTCGGCTCAGCATTCGTATGAATTCATGGGCTAGCATCTTGTGATGTTCGTCCAGTTGCTGCAAGGTGGCGATCGCTTTGGTATCCAGCGACGAGAGGGTACTTGATTGAGTTTTGCTGAGGTTGGCATCTATGCTGCCAAAGCGCAGCCAATCGGTGGGTACATCCAGCCACTCGGCCAATGCACGCAATTTTTCTTGGGTGGGAATAGATTCTCCCTGCAACCATTTTCGCGCTGCATGAACCGTGACCGGTTGACCAGCGAAGCGCACATTGAATTCGCGCGCTAGTTGAGTAGGGCTGTTAGGAGATTGCTCGGCGTTGTGAAGCGCTTGTTGCAGCCGTTTGCTGAATTCCAAGCGTTCGATTTGGGCGTTCATGTATGAAACTATTGCATGTACCCACGTAACAGTCAGTTGGTTAGCGCACTACTTTTCGTAGAGTGTTGATATTTTTATTTTCGCAAAGTTCCCCTTAAATTTTAAAAACAGAAATTCTAATAAATAACGATGCATGTAATCTTGTTTTGTGACTAAGCGATTATTTTGTGGAAGTTGAGTTTACGTTTAACGAAATTTCATTTCCTGACAAAGCGCAACACATTGTCTGCACTCTGAATTCGCTGTAATTCACCGGCATACCAAAGACGATGCAAATGCGCGAGCGCTTCTCCCATAGCAAAACTGAGTTGGTGCGCATCCAGAGCGCGCGTAAACATAATCGGCACGATATCGGCTGCGGATTGTGGTCTTACACAAGCCTGACGCACTTCTTCAAGGCGCTCTGCGTGGTGATTGTTTAACTGTTGTATACGTTTGTGCAAACCTGTGAAGGGTTTGCCATGCGACGGCAAGACCAAGGTATCGCTGGGTAGCGAGACAAATTTTTCTAACGATTCCAAAAAATTTCCAACCGCATCCGACTCAGGCTCGATCGCAAACACTGAAGTGTTGGTTGAAATGCGGGGTAACACCATGTCACCAGAGATCAATACATTGAGTGATTTGCAATGTAACGCCGCGTGTTCGGGCGAATGCCCAGCGCCGATGATGATGCGCCACTCATGACCGCCGATAGTGACTGGGTGATTTTCTTCGAGGCGTAAAAATTCGTGGGGAACGTCCGGCACTAAGCTTGGGTAATAGTTGGTGCGACCTTCGAGTTGCGTCAGCATGTCCTTATCGGTCAAGCCATGCTGTTTAAAATGCGGCACCATCGCAGGGCCATCGGCACCGGGTAAGCCAGCGGACATCATGCGCGCAAAGGCGTACTCACCGACGGTCATCATTAACGGCGCTTGCCAACGCTGACAGAGCCACGCAGATAAACCCACATGGTCGGGATGGCAATGCGTGACGATGACTCGAAAAACCGGCAAGCCATTGAGTTCGTGCGCAAAAATTTGCTCCCACGCCGCGCGCGTCACATCGGTGGCGATGCCGCAATCGATAATGGTCCAACCTTTTTCAGTCGAACCATCGGCTTTCATCCGTTTATCTTCTAGCAACCACAGATTGATGTGATTTAGCGCAAACGGCAGCGGCATGCGCAGCCAACGCACGCCAGGGGCAACTTCCATGGTGGTGCCGGTGTCAGGCAGGGTATCGGCAAAGGGATAGTGAAGCTCGGATTCCTGAGGATTCATGAATTAGTAA
>CANGFL010000017.1 GCA_947453015.1 Oxalobacteraceae bacterium
CACTAAAAAATTTAGGTATCACTAGCCTTTCGCGATTCCCGCGCGGTACCAGCGTGATGGGTGCGATCGATCAGACCATGCAAGACAAATCCAATGGGATTTTGGCGTCTACACTGGCGCAAGCAGGTATTTACGATCTCACCGCATTCCCTACAGGTACCACCGCCTATCAAGCGTTTAAATTAATTGAAGATCCCGCTAACCCGGGCACGATATCTACCGACACCTTTAAAGAATACAAAGATGCTTATGCCGCCCTAACTAGTCTGGGCATAACGTCTTTACAAAATTTTCCGCGAGCTTTCACGGCCATTGAAGCAAAAAATCTACTGGAGCCCAAATCCGATTTGATGTTGAAGATGGTTGGTGTTGATAAATCTCTGTTTAAGGATTCATCGCTTTCATCACTACGCGGATTATCAATTTTATCCAAGCTGCCTAATTCAATTGATGAACTCAACAGCCTGCCTTCAGGCACGACATCAGATCAATTGGCAATGCAAGCAAATGCCGCTAAAAAGTTGGTTACCATGGGCTACGACGATCTGAGTGGCTTTAGCAAGATGGCTTCGTTCGCAGGCACAACCGCCACTCCCGTATTAGCACTTGCAGCCGTGATGGGCTCACCCAAAGCTGCTGATCTTCCCCACCCTACTTCGACCAGCACCGAGCGCTACTTCCAAAGTACTATGGCACCCGTGTTAAAAAGTTACGGCACACCGAATAAGATAACGACAACCATATTAGCCAAGCCACCCGGCGCACGCGTCTATCCTAACCACCTGCCCCCGACAAAAATTGTCACAGCTGCTCAAGTACTAGCTTTTAACCTTGCCTACTGGGGTAAAAAATAAATAGGTGGGTAAATACTAGTCACATGAAAATTTCATGGCCCGCTAGCACTGCTGTGCGACGTGAGTTCAAGTGAAACTACGAGTTATCTTCGAACTGTGAAAATAAAAATATCTCGCTCTTAGTTGATCAATAACTTCTTAAAATATTTTCAAATCAATAATTTTTTGATATTCGATTTCAATCATGCGCAGACCAATTTCACAAAAATCCCCCAATTAGGTTAGTATCAAGCAACTGTCCGCATGTCGTTCGATCAGCAGAACGAGTGGCTGATTAACGAGGTAAATCGTATGCTTTGGTTGGTTAGGGTCGCACTTAAGCGGCCGTACACATTTGTTGTCCTTGCATTACTCATTCTGATTTTTGGGCCTCTAGCAGCACTGCGTACACCCACCGATATTTTCCCGGACATCAAAATCCCCGTTGTTGCTGCTGTATGGACTTATACCGGCTTACCTGCCGAAGATATGTCCGGTCGGATCGTGTATTTCTATGAACGCAGCCTGAGTACGACCGTCAACGACATCGAACACATCGAGTCACAGTCGTTGCCAGGCTTCGGTATCGTAAAGATTTTTTTTCAACCCAATGTAGACATTCGCACAGCAACGGCCCAAGTCACATCAATTTCCCAAACCGTACTGAAGCAAATGCCACCCGGGATCACGCCTCCCGTCATCCTGAACTACAACGCTTCAACGGTACCCATTCTCCAGCTCGCGCTATCGGGTAAAGGAATCCCTGAACAAAAGCTGTTTGACTACGGGCAAAATTTTATTCGTCCCAAGCTCGCTACCGTTCCTGGCACAGCCATTCCCTCCCCCTACGGTGGAAAAGTTCGACAAGTTCAAATCGATCTCAATCCCAAGGCAATGTCGGCAGCAAAAGTATCTGCACAAGATGTGCAAAATGCACTTGCTTCGCAAACTCAAATTATCCCAGCAGGTACCCAAAAAATTGGAACGACTGAGTACAGTATCAAGCTCAACAACAGCCCAAAAGAGATCGAAGAGTTGAACCTCATTCCCGTAAAATCTATCGGCGATAAGATTATTTTTTTGCGTGATATCGCCAGTGTTCGCGATGGCAATCCTCCGCAAACAAATATCGTACGGGTAGAAGGCAATCGAGCTGTTCTGATGTCGATACTCAAAAATGGTGCGGCATCAACTATTGACATCGTTAACAAAGTACGCGGGATTCTTCCCCTGATAGCAGAAAGTCTACCGCCATCGCTGAAGATTGACCCCATTGGTGATCAGTCAGTATTCGTCAAAGCAGCCATCACCGGTGTCGCTGAGGAGGCCGTGATCGCAGCTTGTTTAACGAGCTTAATGATTTTGTTATTTCTGGGGAGTTGGCGCTCAACCGTGATCATCGCTGTGTCAATACCACTGGCCATACTTTCATCGATTGTGGCACTAAGCGCTATTGGCCAAACGCTGAATCTTATGACGTTAGGCGGACTCGCATTAGCTGTCGGAATTTTAGTAGACGATGCAACCGTAACCATCGAAAATATTAATTGGCATTTAGAACAAGGCAAGTCAGTACAAAATGCCATCCTCGATGGCGCTCAGCAAATCGTAGCCCCAGCCTTTGTTTCTCTGTTATGCATTTGTATCGTATTCGTACCGATGTTTTTTCTCGATGGGTTAGCAGGATTTCTCTTCATGCCTATGGCTGAAGCGGTAATTTTTGCGATGATTGCTTCATTTATTTTGTCGCGTACTCTGGTTCCGACCATGGCCGCCTACCTACTGCGCCCACACAAACTTGCTCACACCGAAGATGACTGGGGACTAGAGCCAGGACATGCGCTAAAGGCAAATAAAAAAAATCCTCTGGTCCGTTTTCAACAAGCTTTTGAACGAATATTTACTAATTTTCGACTAGGCTATTTCAGCTGGCTAACCGCTGCTATGTCAACACGTCGACGTTTTTTAATCATTTTCTTTGCAGCCGTATTTCTGTCCCTCTTGCTCGTCCCCACCTTAGGCAGAGATTTTTTTCCCTCTGTGGACACTGGACAAATTAAATTGCACGCGCGAGCACCAGTCGGCACGCGCATAGAAGAAACAGCACGAATTTTTGACAATATTGAAAAAACCATTCGAGACGTCATACCGCCTGACGAAATTGCTAGCATCGTCGATAACCTAGGTCTCCCTATCAGTACAGTCAATCAGGCATACAACAATACCGGCACCATAGGTGCGCAAGACGGGGATATCCTGATTAAGCTAACGGAAAAACACCATCCGACAGATGAATACATACTTCAACTGCGTCAGAGATTAAACCGCGAGTACCCTGGAACGACTTTCTCTTTCCTACCTGCAGACATCATTAGTCAAATTCTTAATTTTGGCGCGCCTGCTCCGATAGATATTCAGGTAGCTGGCCCCAACGAAGCAGAGAACATCGCATATGCACAAATGCTGCTGCGTGAAATAAGCCGTATACCCGGCATTTCGGATGCTCGCATACAGCAAGCGAATAATTTACCTCAACTACTAATCGACGTAGACCGTACCAGAGCCAAGCGACTCGGTGTCACTGAGCGCGATGTCACCAACAGTTTGGTGGTTAATTTGTCGGGTAGTGGTCAGGTTGCGCCAAGCTTCTGGCTCAACAAAAAAAGTGGCGTCTCGTATCCCATCGTCGCGCAAACTCCCGAATACCAGCTTCAAACACTGAGTGATCTAGAAAATATTCCTATCGTCGGCTCAGAGCAACGCGAACCACAAATGCTCGGTGGTATCGCACAAATACGTCGTAGCAGTACCGCAGCTGTGATCTCACATTACGCAGTGCAGCCTGTAATTGATATTTACGCCACTAAACAACTGCGCGACTTAGGCGGAGTCGCCAAAGATATTCAGGCTATGCTGAAATCACATGAAAACGAACGACCCAAAGGCGCAACGATTACGCTTCGTGGACAAGTGCAAACCATGAATACAGCATTCACTGGATTACTTTTTGGCCTTCTGGCCGCGACGGTACTCATTTATCTTTTAATTGTGGTGAATTTTCAATCATGGACTGATCCATTCATCGTCATCGCCGCGCTGCCCGCTGCGCTCGCTGGCATCGTGTGGATGTTAACGGCTACGCACACCACTCTTTCAGTGCCTGCACTTACTGGAGCAATCATGTGCCTTGGGGTTGCAACAGCAAACAGCATTCTTGTCATTAGCCTGGCGCGTGAACGACTTGCAGCGACTGGCGATCCAACTCGCTCTGCCATGGAATCTGGATTCGCTCGCTTTCGACCAGTTCTCATGACAGCGCTGGCGATGATCATAGGCATGCTACCGATGGCACTGGGTTTAGGTGATGGCGGTGAGCAAAATGCTCCGCTAGGTCGAGCTGTAATCGGCGGCCTTCTGTTTGCCACCTTTGCTACTTTATTCTTAGTACCTGTTCTATTTAGCCTGCTACACAAAAAATTTAACCCGAGCGACGCAGGAGATAATCGTGAGTTCGCATGAAATCCATACACCCACTAATGTGAAAATTGCTCGTGGGCTTAAGACAGTGTTCGCTACAGCCGTTGCACTTGCAATTGGCCTAGTGATTGGTAGCTTACAATCGCGCAGCTCAGATGCGAAGACTCTCGCAAAACTAACGCTTGAAAACGCAGTTCCAACAGTAGCGTTGATCGCTCAAAACGACACATCTGAGATACCTAAACTTGTTTTACCTGGCACATTGCAGGCCTACGTATCTGCTCCGATTCACGCACGAGTATCAGGGTATTTAAAAAGTTGGTCAGTCGATATTGGATCCCCCGTAAAAGCCGGACAAGTCATGGCGGAAATCGATACACCTGAACTCGACCAACAATTAATGCAAACCGAAGCGAGCCTTGATACAGCAAAGGCGCATTCGAAGCTGGCCGACTTGACGGCCAATCGCTGGCAAGCCATGTTAAAGAATGACTCAGTATCTCAACAAGAAACCGATGAAAAAATTGGCGATGCTTCAGCTAAGCAGTCCATAGTCTCGGCGACCCAAGCGAATGTTGAAAGAATGCGTGCGCTGCGTTCTTTCAAACGAGTTACGGCACCTTTTTCTGGCGTGGTCGTTTCAAGAAAAATCGATGTGGGTGATTTAATAAATGCAGGAGCTCAAAATGGTCATGAGTTGTTTTCGATTGCTGATGTACACAAGCTAAGACTGTATGTGAACGCACCTCAAAGCTACGCAAATCGCATCCGCCCAGGAATGGTCGCGTCGCTGGAAGTGAATGAACATCCTTCTGAGCGATTTAACGCACGTGTAGTCGCCAATTCACGCTCCGTCAACGAAGCCTCTGGCACAGTATTAGTACAACTCGAAGTCGCAAATAGCGACGGCAAGCTCATGCCGGGTGATTTTGCTTCCGTTAGTTTTACTGTAGAGCGCACTCACAATTCTCACTTGCTGCCGGCCAGCGCATTTTTATTCCGCTCAGTAGGGCCACAAATTGCTACCGTCAATAGCGATCAGCGGATTAAATTCCATACTGTGCGCATTGGAAGAGATCTTGGACAGTCACTCGAAGTAGTGGCTGGCTTAGAAGGACTTTTGCCTGATGAGCACATCGTCGATCTTCCGCCGGAAATTTTGGCTGAAAATGACAAAGTCCGTGTAAAGCAAACCTCGCCTTCTTCTGCAGAGATTAAAAATAAATGAAGAAAGCGGCATTAATGGTTATCGCGGCAATGTTGTTGCTGAATGGCTGCTCCACTCAGTCTGACTACAAGGCACCGGTATTTGAATTAAAAAATGACGCATGGTCATCAGAATGGCAAGTAGCTACACCTGCAGATGACCAACCGCGAGGACCTTGGTGGGAAGCCTTTAGCGATCCCAATATGAATGCGCTTCAGCAGCGCATTGATACGGGCAACTTGACGCTGGCTTCAGCACTATCACGATTCAATCAGGCTAATGCGCTTGCCAGTCAAGCACGCGCGCAACAATTACCTACAGTCGATGTGGCAGGGAGTGTTCTGAGAAACAGACAATCGGACGACCGTCCACTGCGTGGCGCAACACAACCCGCACTCTACAGCTCAAACACCATCAGCTCAGTAGCTACTTATGAAATAGATCTGTGGGGGCGCGTTAAAAATTTAGTGGCTGCCAACGAGGCACAGGCACAAGTAGCGGCAGCAGAAATGGAGACTTTGCGTCTCAGCTTGCACGCTTTGCTCGCCGATCACTATGTCGCGCTTCGTGGCGTGGATGCGCAACTTCGACTGTTTGAAAAAACAATCAACAATTATCAACGGGCCTTGTTACTGACTAAAAATCGACACGAAGGCGGTATTGCTTCGGGCCTGGATGTATCGCGCGCTGAAACCCAATTAAGTTTAGCTCGAGCTCAACTTGCAGAGCTGGGAGCACAGCGAGCACTACATCTACACGCGATTGCTGTACTTATCGGCGAACCACCGCAAACGTTCCAACTACCATCGCACGAAGTAGTAGTGAATCTACCTGATGTGCCGGTAGGTGTTCCGTCTACCCTGTTGCAACGTCGACCTGACGTGGCAGCCGCTGAGAGAAAAATGGCTGCAGCTCACGCTCGTGTCGGGCTTGCGCGGACCGCATTTTTCCCTACGTTTTCTTTGGGTTTGCAAGCGGGCTTTCAAAATACCGGCGGCGGGTCTTGGCTGACAGCACCTAACAGTTTTTGGACTTGGGGTCCGATGACCGTATTTAATTTGTTTGATGGCGGTGCTCGTAAAGCCCAAGTCGCACAAGCTGTGGCAACCCTTGATCAAGCCAGTGCAGATTATCGGGCCACCGTGCTTACTGCCTACCAGCAGGTCGAAGATGAAATGGCCAAGCTTCGCACTTACGGCGCAGGAATGAATGAACTCACCCAAGCTACTGTTTCTGCTGAACGCGCATCCTCGTTGGCGCTGTCTCGATATCGTGATGGAGCAGTAACGTATCTAGATGTAATCAATGCCCAGACAATATTGCTGCAATCGCAGCGCGACTTAATGACATTACAGACTAAACGTCTATCGTCTGGCATTGGGCTGGTTCGTGCACTAGGTGGCGGCTGGAATACCCCATAAACTTTCATTGAAAGTTCTAAGTCATCCGCTCAAAAGAACATTGAAAAATCAATGTTTGAGAATTTTTCGCGCCTAAACACCCAAGGCTTCATTCCGCATCGTCAGATTGCTCGCCAGGCTGGTATGGGTTGAGCGTTTCTTCGCCAAGGCAAAAAATTATCTAATAATAAATTTATTTAATCAAAACGACTATGGACAATCAAAATTTATCTTACTATACTTTGATTGAGTTTTTTTTAATAAATTTTATTTAATTTAATTAAATCAATAATTTAATTAATAAAAATAAGGCAAATTCAAAATGTGCTTAAGCATTAAAAGTACAAATTAACCTGTCTGAGTGGCTCCCATGAAAAAAACCAATAGTAAATACAAAGCATCCCTAGCTAGCATCCTTGCGCTTTTCTTCGCACACAGCAATTTTGCAACGGCTGATGACGCCATCAAAAGACTGCTTGAACTGCAGTTAAAAAAAGGCATCATCACTCAGCAGGAATATGATGAATTCATGGAGGTGACCAACTCGGCTGTGCAACAAACACCGGCCCGGGTCGAGGCACCGACTAAATCGAACAAATCCACGAATGTCGCAAATGCAGCCGCACCCATCGATGGCACACAAGGGGTGTCACTAATTGACAATGACTCTCTAAAACTCGAAGTGTTTGGAACCGTCGATGTTTCCGTCGGCTATACCAGCCAATCACTCGTTCCTAGCGGTGAAATGCCGACGTCGATCGGGCCTTGGATATCGGGCGGGGTTAAATACCCTACTACGACTTTCATACCGGGTTATCCATCTTCGAATATGGGATCCCAGGCTGGGTTGTTTAATAGCGCTCTCTCAACTTCGTCGTGGGGTATTAAGGCCAGCAGAGATCTCGGCGAAGGTAAAAAAGCATTCATTCTTTTGGATTCAGCGTTTAATCCGGTGACTGGGCAGTTGATCGACCAAGCACATAACCAATCTATTAACTCCAAGTATCCAACCACTGCCTATTCCACCAGCTCGTTGAACGGGCAGCTTTTTTCTAAAGAGGCCTACGTCGGATTATCTGATCGTGAAACGGGACGAATAACATTTGGAAGAAACAATAATTTCATACTGGATGTCATGAATGGCTATGCTCCGCTCCAAAAAGCAGGACTCTTTACGCCCTATGGCAACGGAGTCTATGGAGGTGGTGGTGGAATATCTGAAAACGCCCGTGTTGATAACAGCGTCAAGTACACCAACAAATACGGCAATATCAATATCGGCCTGATGCACGGCTTTGGGGGCTCTGGCGGATTAAAGCATGGCGCAGAAGGAACGGCAGGTGTGGTTGGCTATGAAACCGATCGGTATGGTGTCCAGCTGGTCTACGAAGAATTCAAAGACCTTCTAAAAACCGGAATCGACGACACCATTGCTAACTCTATTGACCTTACAGCATACGATCAGAAAGCCTTAGTTCTGATGGGTAAATATAAGCTCAACGAAAGAACACGGATACAGCTAGGGGGGCAGCAGGCAAAGATGGTTAATCCAACGTCGGATTCCAACATCGCCAACATCTCCAGCATCTACGGTGAGACTGTCACCAAATCCAGCGCGTATAACGGAGATGCGGTCAAAGTAAACACCTATCATCTTGGATTTGACTATGCAGCGACCGAGAAACTCAAATTGGGGGCGGCCTATACGCTCATCGATTTACCAAAGTACGACTACATTTCATCGGGCACCAAGCATTACCTCGGCGGTAACATTAGCGCCATCTCTGGATTAATGACTTATCAGCTATACAAAGGCACAGATTTGTATGGTGGCTTTGTATCAACGCATTATTCCGGCGATGCATTCGCGAACACTACAAAATACATCTATATGCACAATATTTTCACCGCGGCTACGGGTGTTCGTTTCCGCTTCTGAAGATAAAATTTCCCAATGATTGAAAAAATAAAAATTGCAGCCGTTATTTTCGCTTGTCTTTGCATATCGGCTGCTGCTAATGCAAGCGATATTAAAGTTGCCGCTGCTGCTAATTTTGTCGGATCTTTTAAGGATATTGCGCAAACATTTGAAACTGAAACAGGACATAAGGGGCCAGGAAATAAGTTAATAATCCGCAATACGATGATTTAGGATCATTCATCTTTGTCGTCACTAACTCCGCAGATCAGTAACATTAATACTTTTAACATTCTGGGAACAGTTAATTGTTTGTGTCGTTATTCAGACCGATTTACACATTCTTTGCACTAAAAAACATGATTGGCGCTGGCAAAGCGCTAGATAATGAAATCAAGTTTGCAAGAGGAATTCAACTAGCCATAAGGTCAAGCAAACCATCTTGTTAGCAAATTGACACCGCGAGAAAGAGTTACGAAATGAATCTATTTATCAAATGCGTAGTGATTTTTACCGCACCTTTTATTACTAGCGTTTGTCTAGCCAATGATGATTTGGGTTTACTAGATTCTTTGCTGGCTAGAGGTCTTATCGCTCCGAGCGACTATCAAGAACAAAAACAGTTACTCGAAAAGTCGACAAAAAATAAATCTGATCCTTCTACCACTAAGATATCGGTAGCTAAGAGAATCGATACATCGGATGTTTCCATACTAAATGATATTTATTTATTGAAATCAGAACAAATCATTCTTGCTTCGAACGACCAAACGTCTAACGATCTCATACACGACAAATCACATTCCGGACATAGCGAAAATCATTTCGCTGGACCATATATCGTTTTGACAAATGAATGGAAGCGTGCGTCGGTAAAAGTCGACGGTGAAAAAATAAGTAAATCAGAATCTGCGCCGTCTTTTGGACTAGGCTATACGTATGGACTCAGTCCTAACTACACATTGGGACTAAAACTATCTGGCGACTTTAAGAGTGGAGAATATGGCGCTGGCGAGGTAGGTGGTTCCGAAAAAAAAGTAGTCGAGAAACACCATTATTCTGTTGCAGTGGAGCCCGGCTATGTAGTTAATCCACAGCTGTTAGTGTTTGGCATACTTGCCTACCATACAGCGCTGGCAGAAATCGAAGGCGGAACAGAAAGCGTTCGCATGAAAGGTGTTGGCTATGGAATCGGTTTTAAACACTCGATCGCAGACCATTTGTTTTTGATGGGTGAATTACAGCGTGTGGACTATGGAACAAAAACCATTGACGGTAGCACAGTCAAACCAAGCTCTACGGTAGGTGCGATTGGCCTTGGGTATCATTTTTAATCACCGTTACTCAATGATGACGTTCAAACGACTGGGCACTGGCAGATGCCCAGTAACTGCGAAAGGGTTCGGGTAATCCACTCAACGCAGCATCATCCAGCAAGACGGCCTGTGCCACGGTTGGCAGGGTCGCTGCTAAGGTGAGTGGCTGACCACCCTCACCGCGCACCATAATGTGATCTGCCGTAAATTGCTCGGGATGCAGTAGTCCGGCAGCACCCACTAGTTCAGACAATGCATCGATCGTTAGCTCATGAAAATTCGCAACGCGTGTCGCTTTATCAGTCACCACTAACCCACGTTGTCGATTCGGGTCTTGCGTGGCCACACCTGTTGGGCAGGTATCGGTGTGACAGCTGCGCGATTGTATGCAACCCAAAGCAAACATAAAACCGCGTGCAGAATTACACCAGTCCGCACCCAAAGCAAGCGCGCGTGCAATATCAAAAGCAGAAATGATTTTACCGGAAGCACCCACACGAACTAGGTCCCGCTTACCCATAC
>CANGFL010000018.1 GCA_947453015.1 Oxalobacteraceae bacterium
AAAATGGTAATTTTTGCTTTGAATTTTCAAAGACAGAAACGATCTGTGGCACCACATACGCCAATAAAAAAATTACTATCGTAATAGCGACAGCCGTGACAATCGCTGGATACGTGAACGCCAGCCGAATTTTTTGAATCAAGGCATTGCGTCGCTCCACAAAATCAGCCAAGCGCGACAACACGCTGGATAACTGACCAATATGCTCACCTGATGCTACCAACGCGCGATAGATTTCTGCAAAATCGCGCGGATGGCGTGACAATGAATCCGACAGCGAAGCACCACCCATCACTTCTGCGCGTATCGACGCAATCAAATCGCGCATATACGGCCGCTCAGCTTGCTCACGCAAAGCAGAAAATGCTTGCTCTAACGGCAGGCCTGCTTCGAGTAACGAAGCTAACTGTCGAGTAAATAAGGCTAGCTCGTTAGTCGAAAGACGTTCCGCAAACAGCTGCACTAAAAAATTGGCATGCGTATCAACCTGCGCAGCAATGATAGTGATCGCTAGCGGCAGCAAACCTCGAGCACGCAAGGTGGCGCGCGCCGCACGCGGACTATCCGCATGCAGCACCCCTTTGTTGGTGGCGCCCGCAGCATCAACGGCTTCATATCGATAACTGGGCACTCGCCTAATCCTTTGTCACACGCAGTAATTCAGCTTCACTGGTGACCCCTTCTTTTAGCCAGCGTTCGCCATCCATGCGCAGAGTTTGCATGCCATTACGCTGTGCACTTTTTCGAATATCCGCTTCGGCGACTTGATTGTGTATCTGTGTGCGTATCTCTGGTGTTGTTAGTAATAGTTCATACACACCCACGCGGCCGTGATAACCCGTTTGTCCGCACTGAGAACACCCTTTTTCTACCCAACGCTGACCATCGAATTCGCGGCAGTGAACGCACAGCTTTCTCACTAAACGCTGTGCCACTACTCCTAGTAATGACGATGACAATAAAAAAGGTTCGATACCCATATCGAGCAAACGTGTGATCGCTGCAGCTGCATCATTTGTGTGAAGTGTGGTCAACACCAAGTGACCTGTAAGCGATGCCTGTACCGCAATCTGCGCTGTTTCTAAATCACGAATTTCACCAATCATGATCACATCCGGGTCTTGCCGCAAAATAGCGCGCAGCGCTTTGGCAAACGTCATTTCTATACGCGCATTCACCTGCGTCTGCCCCACACCCGCTAATTCATATTCAATAGGATCTTCAACAGTCAGAATATTGGTGGTCGATGCATTCAAGCGCGACAAGGCGGCATATAGCGTGGTTGTTTTGCCTGAACCCGTAGGACCCGTGACTAATACAATGCCGTGCGGCTGCGCTATTAAATGATCAAACTGAGCGCGCGTGGTTTCATTCATGCCCAGCTGTTGCAAATCGAGCCGACCACCTTCTTTGTCGAGCAAACGTAAAACAGCTCGCTCACCATGCCCCGTTGGCAGCGTAGAGACGCGCACGTCAACCGGTCTTCCGCCCACACGTAACGTAATGCGCCCATCTTGAGGTAAACGTTTTTCTGAAATATCCAGCTGCGACATAATCTTGATACGCGATATCAGCGCCGCATGCAGTCCGCGTTTGGGTCTTGCTACATCGCGTAAACGACCATCGATACGAAAACGAACAATCGAAATTTGTTCAAATGGTTCTATATGAATATCTGATGCGCCTTCGCGCAATGCTTGCGTTAACAGGGCATTGATCATGCGAATCACAGGCGCATCGTCAGCCGCTTCAAGTAAATCTTCTACTGCAGGCATTTCTTGCATTAAGCGAGTCAAATCTACATCCGACTCCACCTCATCAACAATTTGGGCGGCATCATCGCCACTACCCGCATAAGCTTTTGCAATAGCCGCTTCAAGTTGTTCGCGCGCCATCGTGTGCAAGCGCAAGCGTCCAAAGCGACGCCCCACTTCGGCTATGGCCGATGATTTAGTCGCTGGCGAAACCCATACATCCGTCGCATCTCCACCATTTGCTGCCTGCGCAAGCAAACCGAAATTACGAGAAAAACTGAAAGGCAGCAAACGCGGATCATGAATTGTCGTCATTGATGTAGGTATCCTTTCGTGATTCTCACTAAATTCAATGAGAATCATTAATCAACGATAGTAGTCAGGTAGACAAAAAGTTATCTCCCCAACAGAGGGGTATATACGCGCTAGCTCAGCGCTAATTCAGCGCGAATGTATGACGGGTGGCTCTACAGGAAAGACCTCTAACGGCGCTATTGGTTGCGCCGAAGTCGTCGAGGAAGTTGAAGAAGTCGACGTACCCGACGACGATGAAGGTATGACTGGCATAGGCCCTCGCTCTGGCTCATTAAAATCACGCTGCAATAAATTGCCGCCAAGGGGTCGGCCTTGCTGCAACGGCGGCAAATATGGTGTGTCGGTATGCGGTAAAAAAACATTTTGCTCAGGTTGAACCGCGCGCTGTGCACCGCGTATGTAGTCATAACGATCACTAGCCACCGCAATACTCTGGTTATCGGTACGTATCACTGTCGGTCGTATAAAAACCATTAAATTCGTTTTGCCGCGCTGCTTCGATTGATATCGAAAGAAATAGCCGAGAAAAGGAATGTCACCAAGGATTGGAATTTTTTCTACCGTGTCATTCACCGTATCTTCAATCAGGCCACCTAAAACGATGATCTGCCCGTCGTCCACCAACACATTCGTATCTATCGATCGCTTGCTAGTGATCAACCCCGATACGGTGGACTGTTGAATATTTGACGTCTCTTGATATATGGCCATACGCACGGTGCCACCCTCAGAGATTTGTGGTCGCACTCGCAATGACAAACCAATATCGCGTCGCTCTATGGTTTGAAACGGATTAACACCGGCAGCTCCGCCAGAGGCCGCGGTAGTGAATTGCCCCGTAATAAACGGCACATTCTGCCCAACGATAATGCGCGCCTCTTCATTATCGAGAGTAATTAGGTTGGGCATAGAGAGTATGTTGGCTTTGACATTTTTCTCAAGCGCTCGCGCCAACATACCCAGACCCACTCCACCACTACTTTGTTTAAACAGTAGCGCTGTTAATCCATTGCCCGGTGGTATAGGCGCCTTCGCTGTTCCCAGTAGTGATGAAGCCTGCGACACCAGGTTATTACCCTCGCTGGAAAATCCAGTGAGTAAACCGACACGTAAATTACTCCCACTATCGCCCGAGACACCCGCCCACTGAATGCCAAACTCAGCCGCTTTATCAGCGCTAACTTCAACAATTAATGATTCCACATACACCTGAGCACGACGCGCATCAAGCTGATCAATAATGACGCGCAAATTGCGATACACACGTTCATTCGCGGTGATGATGAGCGTATTAGTCGTTGGATCGGCTTGAATAAAACCGGTTGCACCACCCGTAGGCAACGGGCCTTGCATAGGCGTAGGCGACGATGGCGGTGCTTGATTGCTACTTTGCTGCATCACTGCTTGCGTTGCAGCCTGAGCCATCGGTTGATTGGCAATCCCCTGTGTCGCGGCAGCAGTAGACGCACCTAGCTCGCTAGCCACAACAGCACGCAATACTTGAGCGAGCTTGGTGGCTTCCGCATTTCGCAAATAAACGACGTGTACGTTTCCGGGCAACAGCGTCGGTTTATCTAGCTTGGCAATTAGCGTGCGAGCGAGATTGGCACGTGCCGTCGTCGGCGCACGAATGATCACGGAATTCGTTCGTGAATCTGCCAACAATAAAACGCGCGCCGGGTCAACCGTGCCTGGCCCACCGCCAGAATCTAAAAGTTTGTTCGCTGTAATCGTTAGATCAATCGCGATGGCGTGTTCAAGTTTGGCGACATCGAGCTCACCAATCGCCGGGGTATCAATAGAAGTAATGATCCGCGCTAAGCGCTTAATATTGTCTGCATAGTCGGTGATGATCAGCGTATTGTTAGTGGGATCTGCTGCAATAACATTATTCGGCGCAATCAGCGGCCTGAGTATCGTGATCAGTCCACTCGCGCTTTCATGATTGAGATGAAACACGCGCGTGATAATTTGATCACCACGCCCTCGTTCTTTTTCCGCTTGTACTGGACCTGCTTGCAACTTTGCTTCTGCTTCAGGAACCACTTTGACATAGTCGGGTGTATTGACCACAGAGAAGCCTTGCAAACGCAACACCGAGCTCAGCATTTCTAGAGCTTGCATCTTTGAGACTGGCTTTTCTGACACCAGATTGATCGTGCCCTTAACACGCGGATCAATCACAAAGGTATTACCGGTGTAATGACCGATCGCGCGCACCACCGCTTCGATATCGGCACCCACAAAATTTAAGTTTGCTTGATTGTTAGACGGATCTTGTGCCCAAGCTTGGCTCTGTACTATTGAAGCTATCAATAACAATAGCGTACTCACATAGCGAGTGGGATAGTTGATCAGATAACGCACTGCTACTGTGGGCATAGAAAATTTAGTTTTTAGATGGTTACATGAATTCGATGACAAACACGTTACGGTTTTCTACCTGATGACGGCGCCCTAAAAGATTGAGCAAATTAGTTAATCGTGGCTCTTGCTCTGGCAACGCCCAAGCTAGGCCAGAAAAATGCATATGTCCGTTGTCTAGTGCGCCACTACCTTTGAGTTGCAAGGCTCCTGAGAGCGTCGCTAGTGTTAACTGAGCACGCTTTCCTTGCCACTCGAATTCCACACGATAGTTCCCTAACGGTTTGACGGGCGACAAAGCGGATGCAATTTCAGTTAAGTTCAATTGCATAGCGCCAAGAATCTCCAGCCCCTCCGCTGCAGAGATGAGCGTTAAAGACTGCGCTACCAAACGCATCTGCCCAGAAGGCTTTAGCGTGTTGAGTGGCGAGCCCAGTAGTACTAACTGACTAGCTGGCAACCGAAGATTGAATTCGCCTAATTGCCAACGATACCAACTACCTGACACCGTCAATACATGATCGAGTAATTGTGAATTCGTAATTCGAGCATCGACTTCACCCAACAACACCCACGGTGACAAGGTCCACTCAAATCGACCAGGCAAAATAAGTGGCACTGATGTAGTCGGCATTGTCGGCGTTGCCGATGCTGCTAATGTCTCTGAATGATTAACTATCGCAAGATAGCCCGACCCGGACCATAGCGTGCCTTGGACATCAGCGAGCGTGAAATGTTGGCCTGTTTTGCGCTCCATCAAGGGAACAAGCCACGCCGCTGGAAAGCTAAATAGTACTGTGACTAAAATCGATAAAATTGCTGCAGCACTCCACAGCAATGCACGTTTCATAGTGCTCGTTTTAATGAAACGCTGACATCGACTCGATCAATGCGATCACGTGCCGTCACCGTCACTTCTTCAACCACAAGTTGCGAGGCAATTTGCCACTGCTGCAAGAGCTCAGCAAAAGAAGAAAATGAGATATCGATAAACCGCGCCTTTACATGGCCATCTGCAATCTCAAGATTTTCTGCTCTCAGTCCTTTTTCAGTCAGGCTACTCTCTAATGTTTGGCGCGATACTGGCAAGGATGCTTCTTTACTAGGCGGCGGTAGCTTGCCTATGTCTTTCAATAATGAGCGCATCTGAGACAGCTCATTTTGCATAGTGGGTAATTCGCGCTGCCAATGGGCACGCCCTCGTAATGCAGGATTAACTAGCAAGACCCATCCCAACCAGGAAATCAATACTGCTGCGGCCAAGGTCAACCCTTGCTTTTCGCGTTGATTACGCACCTGCCATGCCTTAACGATTGAAGTGGCTATTGTCATCGGCTGCTTCGTATTTTCCATAGCGTTGCATCACTACCTGTACTGAGT
Organism: Oxalobacteraceae bacterium; assembly: GCA_947453015.1. GTDB lineage: Bacteria > Pseudomonadota > Gammaproteobacteria > Burkholderiales > Burkholderiaceae_D > Pernthalerella. The sequence goes on from CANGFL010000018.1 coordinate 5,814, forward strand.
TCCAAACCCCGTTCTGACAACACGTTGCGCACCGCATCTAATGCTAATTGCAACCCGGGTTTCAAGCGCAACTCAAGTGCGGCATTTTTATACTCTATTGACACAATCGCGCGCGTATCGATACTTACCGTTTGTTGTAGCACTGGCCATGCATCACCTAGCGCTGCTGACAACACTAAAAAATCATCCGTAGAAGATTCGCCTGCCGCGCGACGTAAAGCCATCCGTCTTTTTTTCATGCCAGCGAGTGCATCCGCGGGGTCGATTTTTTCTGCATTAATCGCGTCACGAACTGCGGCGCTGTACACGCGCTGCATCTCTTGCTGCAGTCGCTGGCTTTCACGATGAAGGCGCCACCAATCCCAATTCAAGGCTGAGATATTTAGTACGATGATCGCGGCCGCAAATATGGCAGCAGCACGCCAACGTCGCGTATCAAATAGTGATTTATCGTCGCGCATAGCGCCCATCATTAAATCAATGTCGCAATCATCGATACTGGCTATCCACTCGGTCCAACTAGCGACTCTTAATGTCGTCTCACTGGCGGGCGCAGCGTCTTCAGATAAACAACGTTGATAACGCTCCAGTGCTTCTCGCGGTAACAGCAGCTCTACAGGCTTACTGGCAGCAAGTGTGAACAACGTGTTGAGTACTTGCTTTGCTGAAGCGTCATCGTTATCTCCTAATGGCAGACCGGTACCTTCACCTACGCCAAATCGCAAAACCAATTCACGCGACTCGGTAGTACCGCTGGCGAAACCAAGCAATGCCGCAACTACACGCCCCTTGATTAATGGTAAGCACAGTTGCATCGGCTTGGCTGACAGGCGATGCGCACCCAAGTTGCGCACGCGATCACTCCATAGCCGTAACCACGCGCGATCAATCACGGCAACCGTGCGCACGCCCTGAGTATCAGGCCCCGCCACTATCTGGCAATCAGCTGCATCACCGAGCAAAGACTCTTCTACCAATGCAGGTAACGCTGTTTTTAGGCGAGTGGCCGACAACGGCGGCGTGGTAACGCGAAGTACGGTGACATCGCTTGCTGCAGGTAACAAGACCACACGATGGACGTGCGTAATTAATGACGCTAAGGTATCAAGACGCGCAAATCCTTCGCGCTGCAAACGCCCATGATTAGACACTGCAAAAGGAAATGATAGGGTTCGATACTCAGCAACGTGAGTGTCAGCACGAGATGGTATGCGTAAATATAAAATCGATTTCGACAAATCAATCACGATCGTTAGTCCTCATGCCTAATGCCTCGCACGTCTTATCTCAAATCTCACGTTTCACGCAGCCATAAAAGATACGTCGCTGAACCACTGCGCTCGACTAAACCCTGAACCTGCAATGCTGCCTGTTGAAGCGTGATATGACCGTTGATGAGAAAGTAATGCGTCGCCACAGAAAGCAACGCGGGATCAGGGTCGGGGGCGGCTGGCAGATACGTCGCCACGTCATGCAAATCACGAAAACTCGCTGTCCGTCGATGAGCCACTAACGCACTGATATCTGAATTTGAAAGCTGCGGTAGTCGCGCAGCTAATACTTCAGCACTTGCCGTGTTGATGTTTACGGGCGTGGATCGCGGCAGAAATACAATGTGATTGCGCAAAGCAGCGATGACGAGTGGCGTATACCCCGGCACCGATAACAAATCATCGATGTGAATAAACGCTATTGGCCTCGGAGTACCTGGTTGCGAATCACTATGGCTTTGGGTTAGTGCAATTTGCTGTGCGGCTGCTTTTGCGAGACTCGTATCTTGATGCAAGGCGCCCAAGAGTTTTTCAAACGCGGCGACATCAACGGGATTAATCACACCGTGACTAGCTAGCGTGGATAAATTTAAGCACGCTTGAGCATCTTGAATTGAACCCGACAGTAGCGCGCTAGCGACATCCGAACCCATTGCGTCGGACGTTACATAATTATCCAGGCGCGTATCAGCTAAGGGCACAGCCCAAGGCTCAGTCAAATCATCTACGCTAGAAAATTTTCCATCTTCTCGCAAAATTAATCGCGCCCAATCCAGCGCGCCGCGTAATATCCATTGCTTTTGTAATTGCAAGCGCTGATTCTCAATCGAACGAACTTGCACTTGCTGATGCCAAAACAAACTCGTCACCACTCCAATCGCCAGCGTTGTTAGCAGCAACGCGGTGATGATGGCGACGCCTTCTTGCTTTGTTTGCCGTAATTGATTAATGCGCTTCACGTAGTACCCAACAAAAATATTTTTGTCAGTGGTGCAGCTCTATCAGATAACTGCAAGGACATTTCCACACCGCGCCATACCAATTGGGTTGATGTGGTGCCGGTTTGTGAATTCGCTAATGCGCCATGCGAAACCAGTCCTTGCGATGCTGTTTCCCACGCGCGCCAACCCCGACCATCACTCGCCCAAACACGAAACGATAATCCCGTCACACCGGTAAGCAAATTCACCGCCGACTCACTCCCGTTGAGTGCTTGCTGCCAGCCCGCTTCGAGGGGCGATAAATCGCGCGTAGGCGGCAAAGCCGAACGCGACAACACGCCTTGATGTAAACGCCAGATCACGATTTGCAAAGTACTAGGTTGAGCTTCCAGCTGTACTCTGCGCGTTAGCACGAATTGACTGTTTTCAATCAATAACGGAGCATGCCCGTCGAGTAGATCGGCATCCACTGCATTGGCACAATCGATTTGCCACTGTGCCAAGGTCAATTGCAAGCTGCGCGCTTGTTCAAGCTCGTGATTCAAACTTTCGCGAGTACGAGTGAGGCTATCTAAACCACGCCATGCCATTACAGCGATAAACGCAAGCACACCAATAGCGACCAGCAATTCGATCAAGGTCAGACCGCGTTGACCAAGGCTATGCCTATCCACGACTACAGGCCGCTTTATCGATGGCGATCCGCGGCGATAGTTACAATGCATTCGGCACGATCTGAGAAAGAGTGATTAGTTTGCGACTCGTATCACGATCATCAATCACCGCCACTTCGACCCGACGAAATGAAGGATTCGGCGTTGAATAAATCGTTTCTTGACACCGAAGCACCAATTCAGCCTGAGGGCAATCAAAACTGCGGGTACCTAATGGCGGCCATTCTTGCGCTAAGCGAATTTGCGACAGTCGATTTTCTGCTGACCAAGTTGCCATCATCGAAGCACGTAAATCGCTACTGTTTTGAGTGAGGCTAGAAATAGCTCGCAAGCTTGCTGCAAACGCAGTGCCAATAATAACCAGCGCTACCAGCACCTCTAGCAAGGTAAACCCATCATCATGCAAACGCACAGGTATGCGTACATGTTGCGAATACATCGATTGCATACGCACCGATTGCGCACTCGGCGATGACATTGATGGTAAAAACTTACTCATTTCACTTCAAAATTTCCTAAGCCATCCGCCGATACCGAAGCACTCTGACCACTCAGAGAAAGTGTCAGTACAAAGGGCTGGTTAACCGGCTCACGACCAAACAAAATCGTCATTGGCATCTGCGGGCTCGTTGCTGGAGTAAGCGTTAGTGATAACGGAGCGTGTGCAAATTCGCGTTCACGCCAAACCGGATCATTTTTCATCAATTCCCAACCGCTACTTTGTCGTATCAAAAATCGATAGCGGTACTCATCAAGCTCAAGACTTATAGGACGATCGCGCACAATTGCTTCATCGCGTGCCATCTGCAACAAAAGTGCAATACGACGCGCTTCCTGTCGTAACCATTCCCGCTCGCCCACGGTGGAATTTAACGTCACCACTCCCAGCATAATTCCGGAAATGACTAATACCACCAACAATTCAAGCAAAGTAAAACCCGGGCAGCGCCTACAACAGCGAATGTCCGGGTGGAATGGCTTACGCGAGAATTTAGTTAGTCCAGGAACCAATATCAGCGTTCATCTCGACTCCCCCGGGAGTGCCGTCTGCACCGTAGGACATCACATCTACTTCGCCATGCGTTCCTGGCATTTGATATTGATAAGCGAGACCCCATGGATCCAGTTTTAGCCTATCGATATAACCGCCTGTTTTCCAATTCGGTGGAATAGGTGCCAATGTTGGCTTGGTAATGAGTGCCTGCAATCCTTGCTCATTACTTGGATAACGTTGATTATCCAAGCGATAAAGTTTCAGTGCCTGCACAAAAGTATCGATGTCTTGCCTTGCTGCCAGCACACGCGCATCATCTGTACGACCCATCAATCGCGGCACAACAAGTGCTGCTAACACACCCATGATGACCACCACCACCATCAACTCCACTAGCGTAAAACCATGACGCAAGCGTGAATTTTTTTGTTGCAAAATCATTTGTCGAATAGTCATTAGTGATCAATCAATCATAGGTTGCGAAGAGTGTATGACTGCAATCCTACGAAAAAGTGCCCGCCGACACTGAATGAATAGCAGGAAGAAACCTATCTAATTTGATTATGCGGCTCAGAAGAAATGAGAGCACGATCTTCATCAAGACAAACGCATTCTATTTGATGAAGATCGTGAAATGAGATGGGAAGAAATGAAACGTGCGGAAAGCTGACCCATAAGATCAGCCCTTGCCCACTTGCTGCATTAAAATGTTCTTTGCGAACGTACCTCGCCGGTGTGCAGTAAGTGAGATGATCAACTAATTAGTTTTTGAATCTTTCGCTAGCGCCGTCGTACTGGCAATCACGAGAAATTCATCGATGGCTTTTCTAGTAGCTTCCTTAGTTTCTCCGCTCCTTAAATACGAAACAATGATTTGTTTATCCAGAATTTTAATGACATCAACAGGAATATCGACTGTAGAAATAAGAGGGTGTTTTTTAACGTACTTT
>CANGFL010000019.1 GCA_947453015.1 Oxalobacteraceae bacterium
AACGCTTCCAAGCAGCCCTGACAGCATTTGGGTACTCTTGACGACCGCGACTGCCATTGTAGCGACCCAATGCTAGAAACAAGTCGCCGCGCTCCATATCAATGTACATGCGCAGAATGCTACAACCATAACGCAAATTAGCCTGCATATGAAACAGTCTGGACGGCTGACCATCACCGATTACCCGCGTCCAAAAAGGCATGACCTGCATGTAACCCCGCGCACCGACACTAGAGATTGCATACTTTCGGAATCCCGATTCCACTTGGATTAAGCCAAGTATGAGTGCCGGTTCTAAACCCGCACGGCGCGCCTCATACCAAAGTGTTTGCAAAAATTCGCTACGCACCATGGTATCTGGCATGCGACTGTGCAAACGTTTGGACACCGACTCCGACCAACGCTGCCACTCAATACGCTCTGCTTCATTGGCAAAATTCAAATGCGGCGGGCGTGGATCCGTTATAGATCTGGCCAAAGCAAGTTTTATTGCATCGGCCAACACTTCTTCACGCTGATTGCCCGCAGATGCATTCGACACCGCAACTAACAGCGCGATACCCATCAAAACCACCACCCTCACGAACAGCAAAGACAGTCGCATCACGATGGCGCGCTGCATATTTAAATCATCCTAGACCGAAGGAACGAAAGTATCTCGCTACGAGCTATCGGAGTGGCGGCCTCATCACGACGACCCTGATACTCCAGTAAATCCTCTTTTAAACTGCGCTCACCGATCACGACTCTATGTGGCACACCGATTAACTCCCAATCAGCAAACATAGCACCTGGACGCTCTCCTCTGTCATCCAAGATGACATCGATACCCGCTTCAACTAACAAGGCATACAGACTTTCTGTAGCCTCGCGTACGGCGTCGCTGCGGTCATACCCTAGCGGACACAGCACTACTTCGAATGGAGCAATGGCGAGTGGCCAAATGATGCCCTTGGCATCAAAATTTTGTTCGATCGCCGCGCCCAAAATTCGTGTGACGCCTATGCCATAGCAACCCATCTGCATTAGCTGTGGCTTGCCATGTTCATCTAAGTAGCTAGCCTTCATATCCTCGGAGTAGCGCGTGCCTAACTGAAACACATGACCTACTTCGATGCCGCGCTGCACTTCTAATACACCTTTGCCGTCGGGCGATACGTCACCCGCAATCACATTCCGAATATCTGCCACAACGGGCTCAGGCAAATCACGCCCCCAATTGGCGCCGGTGTAGTGAAAATTTTCTTCATTGGCCCCGCAGATAAAATCACTCATCTGCGCAACGGTACGATCGGCCACAATTTTTACTGACTTAGGTATGTTGATGGGCCCCAGATAACCTGGCTTACTGCCGAAATGCTCGAGAATTTCTGTGTCACTCGCAAAACGAAACGGACCAATACCGGGCAACTTACCCGCCTTCACTTCATTCAGTTCATGATCACCACGGACTAATAGCAACCAGATCTCGCGTTCACCCTCTTCTTTTTCAACGGATAACACTATCGATTTAACAGTATCGGTTAATGACATTGCTAAAAATTCAGCGACCTCGTCACACCGTGTTTTGTTGGGTGTCGCCGTTTTTGTCAGCGCTTGTGTCGGAGGATTTCTTGGCTTGGAAGGCGCGACTGCTTCAGCGGCTTCAATATTGGCTGCGTAATCTGATTGTGGGCAATACACCAAAGCATCTTCACCAGTGTCTGCGATCACATGAAATTCCTGCGAACCTGAACCACCAATAGCGCCATTATCTGCAGCCACCGCTCGGAAGTTCAAACCAAAGCGATTAAAAATACGAGTGTAGGCATCCACCATCGCCTGATAAGATTTCTTGAGGCCCTCCACATCACGATCGAATGAATAGGCATCTTTCATGGTGAATTCACGCCCTCGCATCAGACCAAATCGAGGACGACGCTCATCCCTAAATTTAGTTTGTATGTGATAAAAATTCACCGGCAACTGGCGATACGACTTGATCTCGCTACGCGCAATGTCGGTCACAACTTCTTCTGAGGTGGGCTGGATTGCAAAATCACGGCCATGCCTATCTTTCACACGCAATAGTTCCGGGCCCATCTTGTCCCAGCGGCCTGTCTCTTGCCACAACTCGGCGGGTTGAACCAAGGGCATTAGCAATTCGACAGCGCCGGCGCGATTCATTTCTTCGCGCACGATGTTTTCTACTTTGCGTATCACCCGTAAACCCATAGGCATGTAGTTGTAGATGCCCGAACCAAGGCGCTTAATCATTCCGGCACGGATCATTAGCTTGTGGCTCACGATCTCTGCGTCGGATGGAGCTTCTTTTAGGGTGGAAATAAAAAATCGGGAGGCGCGCATGGAGATGAAATCTTTTAAAAAGAGGGGGTTATAATCAGCTCAATTTTAAAGTATTCGCTGGTCGTCGCGTCGGCGGATCGCACCACCCTCGCGCTGGAGAGCATGGCCAGGCCGCTTTCCGTAAGCGCTTATTGTGCGAGCCGGCACCGACCGCAGAAAATTCGAGGTGAGATATGCTGGACCGTGAAGGCTTTCGCCCGAACGTCGGCATCATCCTGCTAAACCACCAAAACGAAGTCTGGTGGGGTAAGCGGGTGCGTGAACATTCGTGGCAATTCCCGCAAGGTGGTATTAAGCACGGTGAAACACCCGAGCAAGCCATGTACCGCGAGTTGCAAGAAGAAGTCGGGCTCCTTGCTGAGCACGTAAAAATCGTCGGCCGAACGCGCGACTGGCTGCGCTATGAGGTGCCCGATCACTTTATCAAGCGCGAAGTTCGCGGTCATTACCGCGGCCAAAAGCAAATTTGGTTTTTATTACGAATGATAGGGCGCGACTGCGACGTAAACTTGCGTCATTCTGAGCATCCCGAATTTGATGCGTGGCGCTGGCATGACTATTGGGTGCCTATGGACGCGGTAATTGAATTCAAACGCGATGTGTACATGAAAGCATTGCAAGAACTCTCACGCTTTATCAGCCGTCCTCAACCAACAGGGCCGCGACGTCCTCGCGATCCTTCACCTGCAAAACTGGATACAGAGAATATGTCGACACCTAGCCTGATCGAACCAGAGTCTGAATGATGCTAATGCACAAACGCGTTTCAAATTTTTTCTTAGTACTCTTGGCATTGCTAGCACTCTACGCACCCCTCGCCTCCTCAGCCAACACAGATGACGCAGACAATGATGCATTAAAAGCTGAAAGCCCTGTGGTTCTGCCAGTCCCAGCGCAAAAAAATAATCTACTGTCTTTTTACGTTAGCCCAACGACCACACTGGAATTTGCCATCGATGCAAAATCCGTCAGCGTCACTGAAGAAGGCATCGTCCGTTTTGTACTCATCGTGACTAGCCAAAGCGGTGCCAGCAATATCAGTTACGAAGGCATACGATGCAGCACGGGGGAAAGAAAACTGTATGCCGTTGGTCAGACCAATGGTAGCTGGACGACTGCACGCCGAGATGTTTGGGAGACCATCATTGACCGAGGCATTAATCGTCAACATGCGGCACTGGCGAAAGATTATTTTTGCGAAACCGGTATGGTGGCAGGCAAGGCTGAGGTCATCGTAGATAGGCTACGAAAGAAAAAAACGCTGCGATAAAATAAGCAGCGCTTAGAACTTGGATCTGCCTCGTAGTATCAAATCAAAACCAAGTTATCGCGGTGAATCAGCTCAACCTCTTCTATGTAACCGAGGATTGCCTCAATCTCTGATGAAGGTTTGCGCAGAATGCGACGAACTTCTGCACTAGCGTAATTCGATATACCTCGTGCAATAGATAAGCCCGATGGGTCAACGCAAGTAATCACATCGCCACGGCCAAATTCACCACTCACATCAATCACACCAATAGGCAGGAGTGACTTACCTTCTGCTGTGAGTTTTTGTACGGCCCCCGCATCAAGCACCACTTTGCCCGCTGTTTGCAGGTGATCTGCCATCCACTGTTTACGCGCAGTTAAACGAGCTGTTTCAGCCGTCAGCTGAGTGCCAATCGCCTCACCTTCGGCTAATCGAACCAACACCTGATCTTCTCGACCCCACGCAATAACAGTGCTTGCACCCGAACTCGCGGCGCGGCGCGCAGCCAGGACTTTCGTGAGCATGCCTCCGCTACCAATACCTGTTCCTGCACCACCGGCCATGCTCTCTAGAGCAGGATCGCCAGCTTTTGCTTCATGAATAAATTCTGCAGCAGGATTTTTTCGAGGATCGGCAGTGTATAAACCGCGCTGGTCAGTCAAGATGATCAAGGCATCCGCTTCAATCAAATTCGCTACCAACGCACCGAGTGTGTCGTTGTCACCAAACTTGATTTCGTCAGTTACCACGGTGTCGTTTTCGTTAATTACAGGGACGACACCAAAATCGAGCAAGGTGAAAAGTGTCGAACGTGCATTGAGATAGCGCTCACGATCGGCCAGATCAGCATGCGTCAACAATACTTGGGCCGTACGCAATCCGTGACGACCAAAACTAGATTCATAAATTTGCGCTAAGCCCATTTGGCCTACCGCCGCACATGCCTGAAGCTCATGCACGCCACTCGGTCTTTTTTCAAATCCTAATCGCTGCATACCTTCGGCGATCGCACCAGAACTGACCAACACCACTTGTTTACCCAGCGTGCGTAAGTGAGCGATCTGATCAGCCCATTTACCAATCGCCGCATGATCCAGTCCTTTGCCCTCATTCGTGACGAGAGACGAACCAACTTTAACAATGAGTCGTTGTGATTGCTGAATGACAGATTGCATCGATTAGACCAATGACGGTGGTAACAGAAGATGAGGAAAGTTTTCGTTTATTCGATCAGCTTAAAACGAGGATCATCCGCCTCAACCGAGGCTACATCCATCGCAAGCTCAGCCACGCCCGACTGCTCACGCTGTTCTTGCTGTCGTTGAGTGGCCAGATAATCATATATTTCAACCACTAAATCCTCGCAACCTTCACGAGTCAATCCGGATATTTGAAATACAGGACCCTTCCAGCCAAAATCTTTAACGAAGGTTTTTACGCGCTTGGCACGCTCGTCGTCAGGAACCATATCGAGTTTGTTAAGCACTAGCCAACGCGGCTTATCAAACAAGGTTTGATCATATTTTTTCAGCTCTTTGACAATTGCCTTGGCTTCTTTTGCGGGATGAATATTTTCATCAAAAGGAGCCAAGTCAACGATATGCAATAACAGTCTGGTGCGCTGTAAATGTCGCAAAAACTGCACGCCTAACCCAGCACCATCAGCAGCGCCTTCAATCAAACCGGGGATGTCGGCAATGACAAAACTTTTTTCATGACTGACACGCACCACGCCCAAGTTAGGATGCAAGGTGGTAAAGGGATAGTCTGCGATCTTTGGCCTAGCGTTCGATACGGCCGCAATGAATGTGGATTTACCTGCATTGGGCATTCCAAGTAAGCCCACATCAGCAAGCACTTTCAATTCCAATTTCAAATCGCGTCGTTCACCTTCTTTGCCATCTGTCTTCTGACGCGGTGCGCGATTGGTCGATGTTTTGAAATGAATGTTGCCCCAACCACCCTCGCCGCCTTTGGCCAACAACGCCACCTGACCATGCTCGGTCAAGTCGGCAATGATCGCACCATCATTGTGGTCAATCACCAGTGTGCCAACGGGCATACGCAGATAAATGTCATCTGCGCCCTTGCCGTAGCAATCAGCGCCACGACCATTCTCGCCATGCTTTGCACGATGCAATTTTGCGAAACGATAGTCGACCAGCGTATTGATATTACGATCGGCGATAGCGAAAATGCTTCCGCCTTTACCGCCATCACCGCCATCGGGCCCGCCAAAAGGACGGAATTTTTCTCGGCAAAACGATGCAACACCGTTGCCACCGTCACCGGCCACAACTTCAATTTTTGCTTCGTCAATGAACTTCATGATTTGCCGCCCTAAAAGAAAAAAGGCCCTACCTGCACGGCAGAGCCTCTTCGCAGGATGCGCCTGAAATTATCAGGCAGGTACGACCATGACTACGTGACGCTTTAAAGCGCCCTTAGTCGCAAACTGAACTTTGCCATCGACCAGCGCAAACAGTGTGTGATCTTTACCCATGCCGACGTTTTCGCCTGCATGCAGTTTAGTTCCACGCTGACGAACGATGATGCCGCCAGCATTGATGGCCTGGCCACCGTAGACCTTGACGCCAAGTCGTTTCGACTCTGAATCACGGCCGTTGCGCGTAGTGCCGCCGCCTTTTTTGTGTGCCATTTGATGCTCCTGATTACTGGGTTATTTCGCTCAACGGCTTAGCCGTTGATAGAGACAATTTGCAGCTCGGTGTAATTTTGGCGATGGCCTTGACGCTTTTGATAATGCTTACGACGACGCATCTTGAAAATCTTTACCTTGTCGTGACGACCATGCGCCACTACCGTAGCCAGCACCTTAGCACCTTGAACCAACGGCGCACCAAATTTCATGGTGTCACCCGCGCCCAATGCGAGCACTTGATCCAATGTGATTTCGGAGCCTATGTCTGCCGGTATCTGTTCTACTTTAAGTTTTTCACCAGCAGCAACTTTGTATTGTTTGCCACCGGTTTTTATGACCGCGTACATGGGAACCTCATCTATCTATCAATCGGGACACGCCCAAACCATACTAGGCTCAGACGGCTTTCTAGCCCAAAAGCGCAAACCCCGCGCAGATTCGGGAAAACCTCAAATTATACATGGACTTAGACCCAGGGTCAAAGCCCGAAATGGCCATACACCAAATCACTCATTCGACAGTAAACCCATAGCCCGAGAAATCAACTCCGGAGGGGGCGTCGTATAATCGCAACCTTTACTTAATTAGAGGCTGCCGCTCCCGTGTCCGCTCCAAACCCTGCATCCCCAACGCTTTCGCTGGCGGTCATTGCCGCCGATATGAAGGCCGTGGACGACACCATCCGAGCCCAGCTGTTCTCTGATGTACCGCTAGTCAGCCAAATTGCGGACTACATCATCAGCGCTGGCGGCAAGCGGATACGTCCGGCACTGGTATTACTGATGGCGAATGCCTGGGGTTACCGGGGAAATGATCATCACAAATTAGCCGCTGTTATCGAATTTATACATACGGCGACGCTGTTACACGATGACGTTGTCGATGAATCGGAATTACGCAGAGGCCGACAAACCGCAAATTCTCTTTTTGGCAATGCCGCCTCGGTGCTTGTCGGTGATTTTGTGTATTCGCGCGCTTTTCAGATGATGGTGTCAGTTAATAGCATGCGCATCATGCAAATACTCGCCGACGCTACTAATGTGATCGCCGAAGGCGAAGTCCTGCAGCTAATGAATATGCACGACCCGGACGTTACCGAGGAACGCTATCTTCAGGTGATTCGATCAAAGACCGCAAAACTCTTTGAGGCGGGCACCGAATTGGGCTGTCTGATCGCTGGCGCCCCCGAAACCGCCATTGCAGCGGCCGCCGAGTACGGCCGATCACTCGGAACAGCGTTCCAACTGATCGATGATGTGCTGGATTACTCAGGCAACCAAGCTGACATTGGGAAAAATGTCGGCGATGATCTGCGTGAAGGCAAACCTACCCTGCCGCTTATTTACTTACTTCAAAACGGTACCGAGCAACAACGTGAGCTGGTTCGCAACTGCATAGCTAATGGAGACGAATTACATTTCGACGAAATTTTGTCAGCCATTACGCAATCAGGAGCATTAGAGTACACCCGACAAAAAGCAGTAGCCGCCAGTCAGCGCGCAACCGAAGCAATAAACAGCATTCCGGATGGACCGAATAAAGCTGCGCTGTTAGAACTTGCCGCCTTTGCAGTTAGCCGCACGCACTAAATACTACTAGTCATTTACGCGGGTTCCGCCGTCGCTTCCGCAGGCTCTTCAGTCACTAACTCAGGCTCAGCCATCAATTCCGGCGCAGTGACTTCATTCATTTCTTCATTTAGTTCTGAAGTCTCTTCGCCTGCTACGTCGTCAACCGTGCCCTCAGTTTCTTGCTCGGACTCGGCAGAACTTTCCATCGCTCCTTCAACCACGTCTTGAACAGATTCGTCAGCCAAAGCAATTTGTTCTGGAACAATCACTTTCTCTGGAACCGCTCTTAAGCGATCAATATGCGCTAACAACGTCGGCAAATATCGCTGCATGAAATCTTCATATCCCGCTAGAGGGATAGTGGGTGAGTTTGCCGGCAAACGATACCAAACGAATTCCGTTTTTTTATTCAGTCTATAGCGTGTGTAGATTTGCGGCTCAGGATAAACAATACGTTGAGCAATGATTTTCGGAACCTGATAGCCAAACGTTGGATTTAAGTGATAAATCGCGGCATCGACTAGCCAATCACCCACCAAACAAACCACGTGGCCATTCCACTTTTCGGCATCTTCAAAATTCAAACATCCGCCGACGAATTCTTTTTCAGTCTTTAAATTCGAACACCACAGACGAGCAGGGATCACCCGGGTCTTAATCCCATAGTGATGCAGAGCTTTGCTAATAACATGAGTGGAAAATACGCTATATGTCTTTAGGATTTCGGGCAGCGCGACATAAAATTCCTTAACCACCATCTGCAAAATTCTGTATTCGTCTTCATTGAGGCTTTTGAGCTTCATAGACTGTTCCAAAAAAAACGAGGCCCTCTTGGGCATTGTGGTCTGGCCGCCTGAAACTGACAAATGTAGCAATGTCACTTTTCGACGCGGACTATCTCCTGTCTCTCACTTATCGACCGCTGCGCCCAAAACTAAAGGGGAAATCAGAGGCAATTTTAAAATTTTCTAACGCAACAAATCGTCAATCTCAAGCACTCTATTGAAGCTTCACAAAAGATACGCGCATATGAGTTGATCACAAACGCTATCGAAAACTTACTTCACTTCAGACTCTCGAAAGATCTATCAACCACGGGAGGTATCGTAATGAAGAAAAAGATTCTTGCAATCGTCGTAGCGCCATTGTTAGTAAGTGGCTCAGCTTGGGCGCAAGCTAACCTGACCCTTTACGGCAATATCGATGCATCGGTGGTCAGCGCTAGTGGCATTGGCGCCGGTGACAATCGACGTACCAGCTTTGGTGAAGGCAACTGGGCTCCTTCTGTTTGGGGCGTACAGGGAACCGAAGATTTGGGCGGCGGAATGCGCGGCCTGTTTCATCTGGAAGGTGGTTATAACGCCGGCAATGGCACAATCGCGAATGGCGGTACTACTGGCATCTTCAGTCGTTTGGCCAATGTAGGTGTCGGTGGATCATTCGGCACGTTTAGGGCCGGTCTTAATCTATCCCCATTCATTAGTGCCTACACCTCAGTCTTAGGATTAGCAGGGAATAATTTTTATGTGCCTGCTTTGCAAATGCACAGAGCAGGTACGGTACTAAATAGCGTAGGCGCCAGCGTACCTGCCTACACCGGTGGCACCGATGCGGATCCAGGCTTTGCTACGACGGGTGGGTTTTTTATTCCCAATTCAATTACCTACAGCCTGCCATCTGACTCAATAGGTGGCTTTAACGGAAATCTGTTGTATTCCTTTGGCGGCATTGCAGGCTCCTCTTCCAGAAATCGACTGGTATCAGGAAACCTAGGTTATGCATTTGGTGATGTAAATGTTATGGGCGCCATGTCGGATCGAGATGCGCAATACAGGCAATGGTTGATCGGCGCGAGTGTCCCGATTGGCACAATACGACTGGCTGCCAACTATGTGCACTTCAGTCCAGAAACGGGTGATTCAACAAATACCTATGTACTAGGTGCAGAAACTCAAATGATGCCTGCAATGCGCATAGGACTTAACTACGCACACAACAGTGGCCCAGGGGGTCCCGCCATAATTAATCTATCGACTGTATATACGCTATCAAAGACCACGCATCTTTATGCAGCGTTCAATCGCGCGACCGAAGGCGTACCGTCATCCTACTCGGCGATTGTTGATTCTGGAACGAACGCGGCCTTAACTCAACCCGGCACATCGAATGCCGTGATGGTGGGCGTTCAAAAAGGTTTTTAATAAAATCTAGTTGTTTGTATTAAAAAAGCCTGCCAGTTGGCAGGCTTTTTTTAATGCTTTCGTAGAGAGCGAAACACTGTGGCATCGTCATAAAAATCGTCGGTCTGGTCATGCCACCAACCTGGCACACCTAATATCGGCAAATGATTGAAATCTGAAGTAAGAAAACCTTTCGCCAAATTTTCAGCTACTTTAAAATCTAGCCAAGACTTTTTCTCCTCAACTGAAAATTCAAACCAATCACTCTCAACGGTAACACTCCAGACGTGAGCCGTAATTGCTTTATAAGGAGCGGTCAGTTTTTCGAGTAATGCGTGACCAAACAGAATAACTTCGCAGTGTTTGGAAAATTGATGCGGATCGACC
>CANGFL010000020.1 GCA_947453015.1 Oxalobacteraceae bacterium
ACAAACATATCGGCATGCATCGCTGCCAGATTGTCGATGGTATCTAGCAGCGACTCGCCTTTACTTGCGGACGATGCTGAGATATTTAAATTAATCACATCGGCTGAGAGTCGTTTGGAAGCAATCTCAAACGTGGTTCGTGTACGCGTAGAATTTTCAAAGAAAAGATTGAACACGCTCTTGCCTCGCATGAGCGGTACTTTTTTTACTTCGCGATCACTCACACCCACAAATGAAGCGGCCGTATCCAAAATTCGCGTAAGAATGGCCTTGGGTAGTCCATCAAGCGTAATTAAATGCTGTAGTTCGCCGTGCTTATTGAGTTGAGGATTATGCATGGTCTATGGTCAGAGATAAGCGGCCATCATCGGCCTTTTGCAGCACGAGCATCTGTTCACTCGGAAGTACTAATGTCTTCGCAACAAAATCTGCAGAAATGGGTAACTCGCGGCCACCGCGATCAACTAAAGCGGCCAGCATGATTTTCGCAGGACGGCCGTAGTCGAACAGGGTATTGATCGCAGCGCGCGTAGTGCGTCCGGTATACAAAACATCATCGACCAATAAGATATTGGCGCCTTCGATTTCAAAGGGAATTTGACTGGGCCTGACTTCTTCTTTCAGGCCACGCTTTGCGTAGTCATCGCGATAAAACGACACATCAATAAAACCGGTCTCAGCGACGTTGAGTGCCTGAGCGAGTCGTTCAGCCAGCCAGGCACCGCCAGAATAAATACCTACGATGGCGAGTTTGGGCACGCCCGCCAATGCAGATTTCAACTCAGTCTCAAGTTGGCTGTAGAGGACTTCGGCTTGAAGTTCAGTGGGATTCATGAGTATCGAAAAATTGTTGAAGTATCAGCGCGGCTGCCTGACTATCTACGTGTTCACCACGTGATGCAGACAACACGGCTGAGGTATATCGCTCGTCTATCAGCACCGTTGCTACTCCAAAGCGGCCGCTAATCTGGTTGGCAAAACGTCGGCAACGCAGTGTCATTTCATGTTCGGCCCCATCTGGATGCAACGGGAGACCCACAACAATGCTACTGGGCTGCCATTCATTGATCAATGTACCGATCGCCGCGAACTTTGCCGCATTGGTTGCAGCATCGATGATAGTAAGCGGCTGCGCTTGCTTGATGAGCAGGTTACCCACCGCAACACCAATACGCTTGAGACCAAAATCGAATGACATCACCGTGCTCATGTGCGCGGCGCATCAAGCATGCCCAGCTTCTCCGGTGAGCATCGTCGGATCAATCCCCAACAAGTTCATAGCCGCTGCGAAGCGTTCTGCACTGGGCGTATCAAACAATATGGCGGGATCAGCACGCACCGTGAGCCAACCATTACGCAAAATTTCTTCTTCCAGCTGACCTGCACCCCAACCTGCACAACCGAGGGTCACCACTAAGCGTCGCGGGCCGTTGCCTTGAGCAGCGGCTTCCAGCACATCACGCGAGGTAGTGAGTGAAACATCATCCGAGACCGTCAGTGATGAGTTGTAATCGGCTGAAGGTGCATGCAAAACAAAACCACGCTCTACTTGCACCGGGCCTCCAAACAGCACGGGCACTTGCGGCATGACTTGATCGTGCGGAGTAATTTCAAGGGATAAATCCAGACGCTCGAACAACACATCCATAGTCATGTCCGTCGGGCGATTGATGATCATGCCCAGAGCACCATTCTCATTGTGCTCGCAAATGTAGACGACCGTGCCACCAAAAACTGGATCCAGCATCGATGGCATGGCGATCAAAAAATGATCTGCTAGCTGCAAAGACTGAATTTCAGATGGCTTTTCAGACGCTGAATCGATATTTGAAGAAGAAAAATCACTGACATCCGCGGTAGCCGCGGAAAATGATGGGGAACGCTGCTTGCCTTGCTTGGCCATGAGCCGAATTTTATCAGCTTTACCCGAGCTTTCGTTCATGTTGGCAGATCAACTTTGCCGACCAACGCTACACTTAGCTTTTTATCGCGCGAGATACTAATAATGAACTACGAAAAAGCGCTGGTATGGTTTCGTCGCGATCTGCGAGATTTCGACCACGCTGCACTGCACCATGCCCTGAAAACCAGCCGAACTGTTTACTGTGCTTTCATTTTTGACAAAGATATCCTTGATCCCTTGCTTGCGCACGGCCGTGTCGATCGACGCGTAGCGTTTATCCACGCCAGCCTGAAAGAGCTCGATGCCTCGCTTCGAGAACGCGGGGGCGGATTAATTGTTCGTCATGCACTAGCGGTGAGTGAGATACCTAAGCTTGCCGATGAACTCGCGGTCGATGCTGTTTTTATCAATGAAGACTACGAGCCCGGTGCGATCGAACGGGACCGTCAGGTCGATCAGGCGTTAAAAAAATTAGGTAAAGAGCTGCATAGCTACAAAGACCAAGTCATTTTTGCGAAAGATGAAGTTCTATCGCTCGCTGGTAAGTCTTTTTCTGTGTTCACTCCCTATAAAAATGCATGGTTGAAAAAACTCGGCTTACCGTCGTTCGAGTTAGATCTGCAGCCACTCGCGCCGTTGACATGCGACGCTGGAGAACTGGCGCTACCGCCTGCTACACCAGCCATGCCATCGCTCGGCTCTATGGGGTTTGATGAGTATGATTTGATGCAGCATAAAATCCCCACCGGCATGACGGGTGGTGCGGATTTACTCAACGATTTTTTGCCACGTATGTCGCGCTATGACGCCACGCGTGATTTCCCCGCAGTTAAAGGGCCTTCGTATTTATCGATTCATTTACGCTTTGGCACGGTGTCGATACGCTCACTGGCACGATTAGCCGTTGAGGCAATTCAATCGGGTCAAGGTGGTGAAGGCGCGCGCATCTGGTTATCAGAGCTTGTTTGGCGCGATTTTTATTTCATGATCCTGCACCATCATCCCCATGTGGCTGAGCGAAGCTTCAAGCCAGACTACGATCGCATCGAATGGGAAAGTGGTGCAGCAGCCGATGCAGCATTTACCGCTTGGTGCGAGGGTCGCACCGGCTATCCACTGGTGGATGCCGCGATGATGCAGTTAAATCAAACCGGCTATATGCATAACCGTCTGCGTATGGTGACTGCCTGCTTTTTGATTAAAGATCTGGGTATCGATTGGCGGCGCGGCGAAGCGTATTTCGCGCGTCATTTGAATGACTTTGATTTGTCGGCGAATAATGGAGGCTGGCAGTGGGCCTCATCATCAGGCTGTGATGCGCAACCTTATTTTCGAATTTTTAATCCAGTGACTCAATCGGAACGATTTGACGCTGAGGGTAAATTTATTAAACGCTACTTACCCGAGCTCAGCAAACTGGATGGTAAAACGATCCATGCGCCCTGGCTGGCTTCAGCAATGCAGCTACAAATGGCCGGGGTCACGCTGGGTAAAAATTATCCTCATCCATTGGTAGCGCATGATGAAGCACGCAAAAAAACACTGGAGCGTTATGCTGTCGTGAAAAAATAAATGACTTGTTATGCATCACCGATCGATGGCTTTATGTTGGGCGAGCTTTAGTATTTTTGCGACTAACGACTCACACTGTCGACGTTAGTGTTTGATTGTGATTGGTACGATTATCTGGTGTCGTGAGTTTTTTTACGGGTGCGCATTGCGCAAGCCATTCTAAAAGTTCATGCTCACGATAAGGTTTGCCAAAATAAGCATTCGCACCTAAGTGCATTGCGTGTTGTCGGTGGCGCTCGGCCATTCGCGAAGTAATCATCGCTACCGGCAACTCACGAAAACGCTCGTCAGAGCGTAATCGACTCAATAACTCAAAGCCATCCATGGTCGGCATTTCTATATCAAGTAACACGGCTGCTGGGCTGATCTGACTTAACAACTCCAGCGCATGCGCACCATGTCTGGCAAGTGCTACGCCATAACCCTGTTTTTCTAGCATGCGCTGACTCACACGACGCACGGTCAAGGAATCATCAACCACCAAAACTAAGGGCGGTACATGCTCTGGAACGATCGTGCTGGGGATTGATCTGGCGAACGGATTTGAAACAGCATGTGCATGCAGCTGTAACAAATTCATGACCAATAAAATATCGCCATCAGGCAGCATTGCCGCGCCCATCAATCCCGGTACACTGGCCAATTGAGGACCCGGTGGCTTAACCACCACTTCGTGATGACCATGAACTTCGCCAACTTTAACAGCGATCCAGTCATCAAGCTGGTGCAAAATAAGGAATGAGATGCGATCAGAGGCGCTATGAGTCACTGTCGGCTCTCGAATTAAATCGCTTAAAGCGCAGAGAGCAATTTTTTTATCCTGCCACAGCAAAAAGCCTTCTGCCATTGCTTGCTTCGCATTCGCTGAAGTCATCGTTAACACCTGCTGAACCATCGCAGAGGGCAACGCGATTTTTTGATGGGCGTCAGATACCAACACTATCTTCTGTGTCGAAGATGACTTTGGCAAAGCCATGATGACTGACGTACCCAAACCCGATTGACTCTCAACTTTTATTGCACCACCCATAGCGACAATAGTCGCTTTAACGGCATCCATGCCTATGCCGCGACCGGCCAAGCCTGTTACTTGTTCGGCAGTAGAGAAACCTGATTCAAATATTAGTTGCGTCAAACTGTCTGAATCAGGTTCTGCATTTGCTGAAAGCAAGCCACGGGCTATGGCTTGCTCGCGAATACGAACAAAATTCAAACCGCGACCATCATCACTGACTTGCAAGCGTAATTCAGCACCCTGCTCGCTCAACTTCATCAATACTAAGCCTTGTTTGGGCTTACCCATAGAGCTGCGTTCTTCAGTGGGCTCGATTCCATGCACAATCGCATTACGCACCAGATGGGACAGTGGCCCATTCAAACTTTCAAGATGAGCTCTGTCTATTTCAAGCTGACCGCCATCCAACTCAAATCGCACATCGCGTCCCACCTCCATAGCCACTTGGCGTACCAGTTGCCGAAACCGATTTTCAATACTAGAAAAAGCTTGCGTACTTGCGCGATACAAATCGGATTGGAGTGAACGTGCATGACGCGTTTGCGCCACCAACATCGTCAATGATGCGTCAATCTGGTGTGCCAGACTACGCTGCACTCCCATCAAATCTGCCATGCTTTCGGCAGTCATACGCGTCAATTCTTGCAGTCGTGTGTAGCGATCAAATTCCAAGGGATCAAAGCCTGATGCTCGCGGAGCAGACTGAGAAGAAATACTCGTTTCAGATTGCAGCTCTAACTCACGCAGCTGAGTACGCAGACGCGATAAATTATCAGCGAGATCAACCACTAATTGTTTTTGCTGACGCAGATCATCCGTAGAACGAACTGCATTGACGAGTAATTCAGCAACTGAGCCAGACGCGCGTTCAAGCAAATCGGCGCGTAATTTCGTAGGTGCGACAGTCACTTTCGCCGCAGGCTTATCTGCAAAGGATGAGCTGGTATCTGCTACCGCATCGCTGGAATTTTCAACCGGTTGTGCGGTGTCATCTTTGACCAGCCCAACATCAATCAACAATTGATGCACCTCTGTTTGAAGCAAAGCGATTGCAGCCGATTCAACTGGGCGTTGTTGCGCGAGCTGGCTGACCCTATGCTCAAATTCATGGATAGCCTCGCCTAAAGTCAATTCACCCGCCATACGCGAGCTACCTTTTAGCGTATGCAGCAAACGTAACAGCCCCGCAGGAAGTGAAGCATCACCCGGACTGTCTACCCACTCCGTTAGCAACGATTCAAGCTGCGGCAACAACTCGGCGGCCTCTTCACAAAAAATTAAGTGCAATTCAGGATCAACAGGATCGCTCGACGCAGAGTAATCAAATTCATCGATTGAAAGTGATGGTGAGGGCTCTGAATCATCTAATTCGATCAGACTGATATCGTGAATTAACGCGGATGTTTCTTGTAACGGTAACTCATAGGCATGTAGCGGCTGCAACGGCTGTAACGACAGTAGCGGCTCGTGATTCAGCGGGTGCTGTGACAACTCATGCACTGTGGCCTGCACAGCTTGAATAGGTTCGGCTACGACGATAAATGGTGACTCTGGCGTGAAATTTGAAAACGAATTAGCTTCTGCGCTCTGTTCGCCATCGTGTATATGCAACTGCTTTTCTAATGCATCGATAGTGTCAATTAGCTCAGGCAAATAGGCATGCTGCTGATCTGCCGCTAAGACAATGACTCGCTCGATTAAATTTTCCAAAGCTGATGCTAATTGCTGCATAGCGCGATGACCGACGGTCGCGGAACTGCCTGCTAAAGCATGCGCTTCAATCGCGGCATGCGACGGAAGTAACTCGGATTCACTGAGCGAGAATTGCGTCACCAAAAATCTCAATACACTTAATCTATCTTTCGCTTCTAACATAAAGATATCTTTGAGCGCGGTGTTAGGAGTTGTATTCAGCGGCGCAGCAAGCGGTGTAGCAAGTGGTGTATTCAGCGTTACATTAACAGTTTCATCGAATTGAACATCAGCCATCGAAGGAATCTGACGCTCCACTGGTTGCATACCCGTAGCCAAGTACGGTGGAATTTCACATTCCAATGCCAAGTGTGAAAGTTGGCTATCGATATGCAGACACAATCCGGCCCATAGCTCAACTAATTCAGACACATCAATTTCAGCGTCTCCTGTCTCATGCAGAAGCTGCGCACTTCCAAACCGTGCCAGTGAGTCCACTTTACTCACTCCATCCGCATCACCCAAAAACAATAATGCAGTTCTTACAGGAGGCAGAACGCGCTGAATAAGCTCAGCAATAGCGCGACTATCATGCATAGCAAGCAGTGGATCGAGCTGAAGCTCGTTTTCTGTTAACCACGACAAGAGTGTCGTTTTCAACGCCACGAGCGAGGAAGGTCGTAGCGCATAAAAAGCTATTTTGGCTAGATGATCATGGTGAAATTCACTACTAATAGCATCAGAGGATTTGATTAATTGAATTTCATTAATTACCGTAATCACTCTTTCTGAGACAGACTCTACATGACGATCTTTTAAACCTATAGCTATGCATTCTTTCAACCCCATCAAATGAATGATGACCATCAAATCATCTTTACCTAACCAAGGAGTGATAGATTCAAAAAACAGTGTTTTTGAGTCGGCAATAGTGGGTATGCGCTCAAGTAAATTCGAAATTTCATTTAGCTCAGCATGCACTTGATTAATATCTTGCAGTGGGATCAGTGCCATCACTGCATCAATTTTATTGAGTAAGTTTATTAAATCCCGCGCATCAGGTAATGCTTCCCAAGGGATTGCTGGGCCACTCAGCTGAGCATTGATCTGAAAACCTACAGCTTGGTCATCACCATCAACTGCCGTTTCAGCGAGCTGATAAAGAATTTCTTTTACCAAGCTATCTGGCAAAGCCGGCCACATAGTTTCGGAGCGTTGACGAATTGCACGCACCATTGTTGAGAGAATTTTTTTTGACCTAGGCAAATCAATAGCTAGGTTATGCCTCATCAACTCCACAAATCGCCGCGCTACTGACCAATAGCAACGCTGAACTAACTCAGGATGTCTCAAGCAAATTTCTGTAATTGCGCTGAAAATAACTTCTACTGCTCTGTGTAGATTCTCTGACTCCGTCTCAGCGCGCAGTAGCTCAAGTAAAGCCTGCTCAACATCTTCAGTCGATGTAATCGCTTTCGATGCATTCGCCGTGATCAGGCTGGATATACCATCAGCACGTGACAGGTTCAGCAAATCGAGTGATAGCAGGCAAGCTGGTGTTATTGCGCTATCTACTAAATAGGGGCGCAACTGCTGCCAGATGGGCAGCAATTGATAGGCCATGACTTTCCGACCGAAACTCACCTCACCCAAGAAAAAAAATAACTTGGCAAAGATTTCATCAATTTTTTTAAAAAGAGCTGCGGACTCGTTGTGATCAGGATATTTTTGGCACGCTGCTCTGATTGCTACCAGCAGTCCAGCTAATGACGACTGCTGCATGAAATTGAATACTCCTTCAATCTCACGCAGATGGTGAATGATCTTTTCACTATCTATCAACGTGACTTGATCATTCCTGAGCGCTGTTTGAATTTCTTGAAATGACAGCGCTAACGCGTCACAAAGAACGCGCTGAAAAAATAACGAATGAATGTGTGCCGACAAAATTAAGCCTTATGGCATGCGCTCGAAAAGGAATGCAGGGAAATCAGTGCAACTGATGAGTTATCAAGCATTCAGCCGATTTGAAAGCGCTGGATCGCACTTTCGAGTGCCTTGGCTAATTCAGCTAACTCCTGTATTGAACCCGCCGTCTGCTGAGTGCCGTGACGGGTATGTTCAGTGACCGTCAATATGCTGTCGATATTACGGCTGACTGAATCCGACACGGAGGCTTGCTGCAACGCTGAACTGGAAATATCGGTAATCAATTCAGCCAAATGTTGAGAAACCCTGCGTATATCCGCCAGTACTGTTCCCGCCATATCGGACAATCGCGCGCCTTCGACCACACCCTGCGTTGATCGCTCCATTGCTACGACCGCTTCTTGTGCATCTTCCTGTACTGTTTTCACCAGAAGAGAAATCTGTCGTGCAGCACCGCTACTACGCTCGGCTAGGCGCTGCACTTCTTCTGCCACAACAGCAAATCCACGACCGGCTTCCCCTGCTGATGCGGCTTGTATAGAGGCATTCAAAGCTAGCACGTGAGTTTGCTCGGTAATGTCAGAAATCAGCTCAATAATGTCCCCAATTTCCAGCGATGAATCTCCTAAACGTTTTATACGTTTAGAGGTCTCTTGAATTTGATCGCGCAGTTGTTGCATGCTGCGTATCGCATCTTGTACTGCTAGCTCGCCCTCTTGTGCTGCTTGTAATGACGACTGCGCAACATCTGATGACTCAGTCGCAGCGCGTGATACCTGATGTATCTGCGACGTTAGCTGCAACACCATCTGACCGGTTTGCTGAATCTCAGTCGATTGACGTGCGGATAGCGACAGCAACTCGGTTGACATTTGCTGCGCATTTTCACAAGAAGAACCAACCTGTAGTGCGGTTTTTCTTACTTTGGCTAATAATCGACACAGCTCTTCCAGCGTGACGTTTACTGAATCAGCGATAGCTCCGGTGACATCTTCAGAGACAGTGGCCTTGACGGTGAGATTACCTTCTGCAATTTCCTGTAACTCGTTCATTAGCCGCAAAATTGCGGCTTGATTTTGCTGATTAATCTGGCGCGCTGCTGTTTCTTCCTGCACCGCTACCACTCGCCGACTCTCGGCCTCAACACGGTTGTGCTCAGCCTGCGCAGCTTTACGACGACTTTCCATGAGCAATGTCCATGCAACACCTGCTGCAAGCAACAGAGTGACGATTCCACTCAGCGTTAAACCCCAACTGGTCCAACTACTTGTTTGTTCTTGCTCGCGATAGCCTAACTGTAAATTAATGAGTTGCTCGCGTAAGGGCTCATTTTCCTGAAATAGGATGCGCTCTGCATTTTTAGCGGCAATGAATTTTCTGATGTTCGATAAGGTACCCGCTAGTTCACGACGATAATTTTCAAACGCAGCTTGCAGTTCGATCAGACGCGCGCGCGCATCGGGTTGTGTCGTCGCAGGCAATCTCAATACGGGACTACCTTCCAAAAACCCCATCAAAATATCGTTAAAGGTATTCGCATCTTTTCCCAGCATGAAGGCGGTCTCTTGATTGATTCCTTCGGGTGTCATGAATTCATTCATGCTCTTACCTAATCGCTGTGTGAGCATGACGAGTTGCCCGGCGGCCGCCACTTCGCGCGGCGAGGCACCGGTCTGCGCCAACAAACTAGCGATCTGCTCAGATAACTCTAGCAATACCGGAGCAATCGTGTTGGCAGTTTTAAGCGTCGATTTAAAGCCTGTGAGTGCTTTTTCCATGTCTAAAATCTGACCCGAGGCCTGATCAGATTTAATCCAAGAATTTTTAATCACGATGATTTGCTCGGAGCTGGCTCTGTCAGCCGCTGGAATGGTTCGACCTTGCCACTCTCCACCGATGGCCAATACATTAATTTCTTGCGTGATCGCGTTGCGACTTTGAGCAAGTTGAAGAAACGCTGATTGATTGCCTTGTATAGCGTTTGGAGCTGCTTTTCCCAAGCGTTGGGAATGCATAAGCAGATCACTGGCGACCTGAGTACGACTTACCGCCATGTTTATGTAGCGGGCATTCAGCCAAGAAAACACAACAAACGATAGAAAAAATATCGGAAATAAAATGAGTAAGAGACGCTTGATTCGAGCCAAGGACCATGCTGGCCACAGCTGCGAACTGCGCTGCGTTAGATGGTGAAAAATCCGCGAGAATCCAGTCAAAAT
>CANGFL010000021.1 GCA_947453015.1 Oxalobacteraceae bacterium
GAAATCGTGACGGATGAGGCGCAACTGATTGCGCGCTTACGACAAGAAATAGAGCGCATTTCTGCCGCCGAAATTTTAGCCAGTCACGATACCGCATTGCTCGTCGAAGAACATCTCAACATTCGTCCGACCACGGTCGCTGACTGGCACTTTGACAATACCGCCGGTGAAAAAGCGTTGTTGGAACAACTCAATGCCGCAAGTCTTTCCGGATACGGCGCCGATCATTTAACTGCCGCTTTAGGTGCTGCAGGTGCATTGCTGCTGTATGCACGCAATACACAGGGCAAACACTTGCAGCATGTGCGCACCCTGGCCGTTGAACGTGAAGATGCTTTTATCGGAATGGACGCCGCAACACGTCGCAATTTAGAAATTACAGAAGCCCTTCGCGGTAGCGAAGCATCAACTGGCCCAACACTTTTTTCATTACTCGATCACTGCCGTACTGCGATGGGATCGCGATTGTTACGGCACTGGCTGCATCATGCCAGTCGTGATCAAGCTATAGCTCGTGCACGACATGCGGCTATCGCCTCTTTACTTGAACTGTCCATCGGCGATTCATTAACTGAGCAGCTTTCAGTTATTCCCGATATCGAGCGTATTGCTAGTCGTATTGCCTTGCTCTCAGCTCGGCCCAGAGATCTATCGGGATTACGTGCAGGCTTGCAGCAATTGCCCGCCATTAGCGCTGCTCTATCGCGAAATTCACTATCGCATTTATTAAGCGACATCAGCGAGACGCTCAAGACGTCTCCCGATTGCCTACATTTTCTGACACAAGCGATTGCAGAAGAACCCACCAGTGTCGTGCGTGACGGCGGTGTTATCGCTAAAGGGTTTGATGCTGAGTTAGATGAACTTCGTTCCTTGTCTGATGATGCTGGTGAATTTTTAACGGCGCTGGAAACACGCGAACGCGAACGCACAGGCATCACTAATCTTCGAGTTGAATACAATAAAGTGCATGGCTTTTATATCGAAGTCACGCACGGACAAACCGCTAAAGTGCCGGACGATTATCGCCGTCGCCAAACACTAAAAAATGCCGAACGCTACATCACACCCGAACTCAAAGCGTTTGAAGATAAAGCCTTGTCAGCACAAGATCGAGCCTTGGCACGAGAAAAACTGCTTTACGAGCAGGTGCTGCAAAAACTATTGCCTGAAATAGAAATTCTGCAAAACCTCGCGCGCGCCGTCGCATCATTGGATGGTTTGGTTGCACTCGCTGATCACGCTCAGCGTCATCAATGGTGCAAGCCTGAGCTTGTAGCAGAGCCCGGCATAGCCATTCATCAGGGACGTCATCCCGTTGTCGAAAACACGATAGAGCGATTCATCGCTAACGATTGTCATCTCAGCCCAACGCGTCGACTGTTGCTGATTACAGGCCCGAATATGGGCGGTAAATCAACCTACATGCGACAACTCGCCCTCATTACCTTACTTGCGTATGTGGGTAGCTATGTGCCGGCAAGCTCAGCAAAGTTAGGGCCGATTGATCGAATCTTTACTCGTATTGGCGCATCGGATGACTTAGCAGGAGGCTATTCCACCTTTATGGTCGAGATGATGGAATCAGCTGCGATACTGCACGGCGCAACAGAACAATCGCTGGTGTTGATGGATGAAGTAGGACGCGGGACATCAACCTTTGATGGTCTGGCACTCGCTTGGGCTATTGCGCATTGGCTGTTGCAACAAAATCGTAGCTTTACTTTGTTTGCTACGCACTACTTCGAATTAACACAACTGCCTCAGGCAAATCCAGCATGCGCTAACGTGCATCTATCTGCTGTCGAGCATAAGGACAGCATCGTTTTTTTACATGCCGTGCAAGAAGGACCCGCATCGCAAAGCTACGGCTTGCAGGTGGCCCAATTAGCAGGAGTGCCTGCTGCAGTAATACGCGCTGCGCGCAAACATTTAACGGTACTTGAAAATCAATCTGCCCACGAGGCAAATCAATTTGATTTATTTGCCAGCGAAAACAAAACTGCTGAATCAACGTCAACGCTCAGCGACCCCGCTCTCACGGCCTTGAATGAACTGGATCCAGATACCTTAAGTCCACGTGAAGCATTAGACGCTCTATATCGCCTCAAAAAATTAAGCAATCAAGGCGAGACATCGTGAAACGCTGGGTCACTTGTGCAGTAATTCGTTTGCTGCATAGCTTATTTTTTTGTGGTGTGATGCTTGCGACGCACGCACACGCTGAGCCCTTTCATTTCGCCGTACTCATGCATGTGCTGCAAGAGACAGGCGATGAGAACGAGCTAAAAATTGCACTCGAGAGTGCGCAAGCCGCTAACCCCACTTTCATCGTTGTAAACGGCATGCGTTCTAAACGCGAGCCGTGCACCGATCGTCTATATCGACAACGTACGGCCTTGCTGGAAAGTTCTGTCGCACCTGTCGTCTTATCGTTAGCGGGTGATGACTGGATTACCTGTCGGGATAGACAAAATCGTCCCGCACCCACCGCCTGGCTTAACTTGCTACGTGATCAGGTATATGGAGATATTAGTTGGAGTGGTGGCAAGCACATACCTTTGCGACGTCAGTCGGCCATTACTGCATTTAGAAATTACGCTGAAAACACACGTTGGAGTATTGAGAATGTGCTGTTCGCGACTCTCAACGTCCCTGCAAATAATAATAATTATTTAGTCTCTGCTGGTGGCAACAGCGAATTCGAAGACAGATTGATCGCCAACCGCGATTGGTTGCATCGATTACAAACGCAAGCACAACGCGAGCGCAAGACCCACATCGTACTTTTTTGTGATGGCAATCCACTACCTGATGCACGCCGCAAAACCGAGCCGCGCGATGGCTATGTTGAGCTGCGCCAGCAACTGAAAAATTTGGCGGAAAAATCAGGGGCGAAGATATTGGTGATTCAGGGATCAACGCCGACTGCCGAAAAAAACACTGGCAGCATCATTTGGAACGGTCAATTAGGTTACGTAAACCTGAATGCCGGGATCAGCATGATCGCGGTGGATCCCACTGCAGAGACCGCATTCTCTATCGTGGCAGATGAACCATAAAATAAGTTCATCCAGCCACTGACACGATTTTTTACTGCAACTGTATAGAACGGAATTGATCACTGTCGTCATCGTCATCATGATGGTGATGACCGTGCGGGCCATGTACATGACCATGCGCGACTTCTTCAGCGCTAGCTGCACGAACTTCGATCACATTTAGAGCAAACCGAAGTGAAATCCCTGCCAGCGGATGATTGCCATCCAAAACAACCTTGCCGTCGGCAATATCAGTCACGGTAAATACGCGATCTTCAGCATGCTCGTCGCCGTCGGGTGAACCTTCGAACTGCATACCGATTTCCAGTGGCTCAGGCAACGCTTCCCGAGGTTCGATCTTTACCAGAGTGGCATCATATTCACCAAATGCATCCACCGGCTCGACTTGTATCGTGACCTGATAGCCTGCTGATTTGCCATTGAGAGCTTCCTCAATCTTAGGCAGTGTGTTGTGATAGCCCCCGTGCAGGTAGACCATCGGCGCCTGACTTTCTTCGATCTGATTCCCTTGCGCGTCACTTAATTTGTAATGCAGCGTAACGACCGTATCTTTGGCGATTTCCATCATGATGTCCTAATTAGTAAACCATGTTGAATTATAACCGCCGCCCCAGGCACTCGCTAAGGTCGGACCGCTCAGTGATCCACTCCTCAGTCATTAACTCCTCCGCCATTCGCATCGCTATAATCTGCCCATGAAAAATCATACCGTTCTCGGCTCAACGTCGACTGAAACATTCTTGCGCAAGTACTGGCAAAAGAAACCTTTGCTGATACGTCAGGCGATTCCCGACATGCTGCCTATCCTTTCGCGTGAAGCACTGTTCGAATTGGCGGCGCAAGACGATGTTGAATCACGACTCATAAGCCAAACCAGTACACGCTGGCGTATGCAGAATGGACCCATAGTCAATCTTCCTTCGATTCGCAAAAAACAGTGGACGCTACTGGTGCAGGGTGTTGATTTGCATGACGATCGTGCCGCAGAATTACTGGGGCAGTTCCGCTTTATTCCCGATGCTAGGCTGGATGATTTGATGATTAGCTACGCCAGCGATCAAGGCGGCGTGGGGGCGCATTTTGACTCTTACGATGTGTTCTTATTGCAGGCCCACGGGCAGCGTCGATGGCGCATCGGCGCCCAGCAAGATTTGACTCTCAAAGCGGGTTTGCCGCTCAAGGTATTGGAGAACTTCCAGCCTGAGCAAGAATTTGTGCTCGATCCGGGCGATATGCTTTACCTACCGCCACACTACGCACATGAAGGCGTGGCAATCGGTGAATGCATGACCTATTCGATAGGCTTTCGCGCACCTTCTTGGCAAGAACTCGGACAGGCGCTGCTGCAATATAAAGAAGACACACTGGAATTAGAAGGTCGCTACACCGATCGCGGACTCAAACCCTCTAACAAACCCGCGCATATCAATGACGACCTGTTTGAAAAAATCAGCACACAGCTCAAGAAGATTAGTTTTAGCAATGATGATCTACATATTTTTCTGGGTGAGTACTTGTCTTCACCGAAGTCCTCAGTAATTTTTGAACCCCTTGCGCGTAGCGTGCCGAGTAAAAAATTCTTGGGAATGCTGCAAAAAAATGGCGTCAAGTTGCACCGCAAAACCCGCATGCTTTACCGCGGAAAATATCTATTTGTTAATGGCGAATCCTTTTTGGTTAGCGGCATAGACCTCGCTTGCCTTAAATCGCTCGCCGATCAGCGTTTTCTCAGACCTGAATCAATAGTAAACGCCTCCCAAGACCTGATCGACAGCCTAAATCACTGGTACAACATCGGTTGGTTAGCCGCCTCCGAAAATTGATTATCAGAACGATAAATAAAATCCCTCAATACAGAAGACTCACCCTAGGCAGTTTTTCACGCATGAAATTAACGAATTTTCGGGCTAACAATCGCAGAAATGCTTGTTAAAGCACTTGCCAGCTTTTCAAGAAAGCCAGTATAATTTCTGGTTAGGAAGTTTTGAAGTTGCGGCGGTGCGTCAAAATCAATCCGCTCATCCGAAAAGCGTCCTGAACGTGCGATAACTACCGGTAGTTATTAAACATACTTCAAGCATTATTCTTATTATTTAACTGAAGGAAAATCATGAAAAAATCGTTGCTGATCGCTTCCCTGCTGGCTCTGGCTCTGGCTGCCTGCGGTAAGAAAGAAGAAGCTGCAGCGCCTGCTCCTGCTGAGGCGCCTGCTGCTGCTGCTCCTGCTGCTGAGGCACCTGCTGCTGCTGCTCCTGCAGAAGCTCCAAAAGCTGACGCTGCTGCTCCTGCAGAAGCTCCAAAAGCTGAAGAGAAGAAGTAATCTTCGACCGCATTACGAAAAAGCCGTCCTCGTGACGGCTTTTTTGCTTTTAGCAGTCCAGCCAATCAAAGCCTTGATCCTGACCTGCGATCACCACCTCGACTTCCTTGTCGACGATCTTATCGATCTCTTGCCGCACCAATTCCGGTGAATTATTTTTCTTAGATAAATGCGCTGCCACCAGACGCTTTAGTTTGCTACGGTCTAATGACGATAGCAACTGAGCCGAGTGCTCATTCGATAGATGCCCCAGAGGCCCTGCAATGCGTGATTTAAGAAATGGCGGATAGGATGAATTAGCCAGCATCGCGCTGTCGTGATTGAATTCAAGCAGAAGAGCATCACACCCTGAAAGCGCAGACCTGACATGCGGTGTGGTCTGGCCTATGTCAGTCAATACGCCTAACTTGCGGGTGCCGTCAGATGCGACGTATTGCAAGGGCTCGCGCGAATCATGCGGCACGGTATAGGGTCGTATTTCTAAATCACCGATAGCCAACGCCTCACCATCACGACAAATGCGCACATCAACACCGTCTGATTCTTTGCGTGTGGCATGCCAGGTACCATGACTTAACCATACTGGCAGCTGATAGCGACGGGCTAGCTTAAACACGCCACCCACATGATCTGAGTGCTCATGCGTGACTAAGATGCCAGCCAACTCAGAAGGATTCAATTGCAATCGCGCCATGCGCTTCTCGACCTCACGCATGACGAAACCGCAGTCGAGCATAAGATGAGTCGCCGAATTTCCGGTGCCTGCAGAAATGATGAGGGCATTGCCCTCGCTGCCGCTGCCAAGACTAGCAAATCTCATCAGCGGCTCTCGAGCAAAAAGAAGTTAGAGACGACCGAATGCGCAGATTATTTGAGCTTAGGCGAATTTACTTAAGCTGATCATTCAACAAGGTGATTATGCGTTCCGCATTGGCGCTCTTGGCAACCTCACCTTGTTCATCCAGTACGCTGACCTGCGTTTTTGCATCGCTCGATGATTTGACAAGCACGCGATAACGCTGCGCACCCTTCTTATCGTCTTTCGAGCTAAACAAACGAGAAAAGAATCCGGGTTCACTTTTCTTAACTTCAGCATCTGCCACCTGATCGATATAGCGAACAAAGTAGAGACCGCGAGTACGGTCACGATCTTCAACCGTGAAACCTACACGATCAAGGGCCAAACCAACACGACGCCAGGCACGGTCGAAACCTTCATCAACAACTAAGAAGCTGCCGGCTGCATCCTTCACTAATTTGGCACGCTCTTGTGCCGGCTTAGCGCTCTCTACAGCAACCTTCGCAGTTGTTGGCTTTTCGTCGTTACCCAAGCGTGCCATCAAGCGACCCAGGAATTCAGCTTCAAGTTCGGGTTCAGAGGGACGACTGGTCCAGACAGTTTTATCTTTCATCTGGCCCGTTACGACTTCGGCAGCACCGCGATGACTAATATAAATTTCAGTACCACCGTCAGGGGTGCGCTCTAAACGCGTGCGGAATTTGTCGCGCTCACCGGTCGAATAAATAGAATCAAATACTTTACCGATCGTGTTGCGAATAAAATCTTGTGGGATTTTGGCACGGTTCTCAGCCCAGTCGGTTTCCATCACACCGGCTTCAGGAGTTTCGACGGCCAATAAGAATCCACTCTCTTGCCAAAATTCTTTAATACGTGGCCACAGAACATCAGGCGCTTGTTTGCTCACCAGCCAGCGCTGACTGCCTGCACGTTCAACGCGCATTCCGGCTAGCGGGTCTGATGATGGTGCCACTTTGCCCTCAACCGTCTTGGCGCTTGCGGTTTTACGCTGCTCATTAAATGTGGACGCAGTCGCCGTTCCTTTTGAGTTTTCTCCTACGGCGTAACGACTATCGCCTTTTGTCTGAGTCAAGTCAGGTGGAACTTCCAGCTTATTGCCAGCATTGCTTGTCTTACCAACGCTCTTGTAATCGATCTTTTCTGGCTCCAGCATCTCACCCACCGAGCTGCAGCCCGAGAGAGTGACTAGCGCCATCGAAAGTAAGCACGCTGAACGGCGCAACGAGGTCAAATTAAAACGTGAGGCAAGAGTCATCATGAGGGGGAATTCACTGAAATTTTTAGAAGAAATCAAAACAACTTTGTTGCAACAATTTGGAAACCAGACTGTTTGTATGCACATACACCATACCGAGCTTTACAGAACACCTGATTCACGCAAAGCTGAAAGAACCGCATCGTGATGTGCGCTGCCTAAAGTCACTAAAGGCAGTCGAATACCTGCTTCGATACGACCCATCTGCGCTAGCGCCCATTTCACTGGTACTGGGTTAGGTTCGGTAAACAGTCGATTATGCAGGGGAATCAGTTTATTGTTAATGGCAATCGCATCGGCAATACGACCTTCCATGGCCGCCACACACAAATTGTGCATGTCGCGTGGCGCAACGTTCGCAGTGACTGAAATATTGCCTTGACCACCGCACAACATCAGTGCCATCGCTGTCGCATCATCACCCGAATAGACAGCAAATGATTTCGGCACAGCGCGTAACAATTCGGTTCCGCGTGCCAAATTACCTGTGGCGTCTTTAACGCCGACTATTCCTTTGACACCCGCCAAACGCACGATCGTTTCATTGCTCATATCGGCCACGGTACGGCCGGGCACGTTATAAAGAATGACGGGCAGATCTACTGACTCCGCAATTTTTTTGAAATGCTGGAACATGCCTTCTTGCGTTGGGCGGTTGTAGTAAGGCACCACCTGTAACGAGGCATTAGCACCCACGCTCTTTGCGTAGGTGGTTAGTTCTATGGCCTCGGAAGTCGAATTACCGCCGGTACCAGCGATAACGGGAATGCGTCCTGCAACGTGATCAACGCACAAACGAATTAATTCGCAATGCTCTTCAACGGTTACCGTAGGCGATTCACCGGTAGTACCAACAATCACGATGGCGTCCGTGCCCTCTGCAATATGCCAGTCAATCAGTTTTTTCAAACCTGGCAAATCAAGACTTCCGTCCTGATGCATAGGCGTGACGATAGCAACGATGCTGCCTTTGATCATAATTGTGCCGCCGCAAAAATCTAAACCGTGATTGTAGCGGATAGCGATGCTCGCCGGACAGATTGCCTTGCTACGGATGAGTGTCTAAGCCACGCGATTCCGGCACCCCGACAGGCCCACGGATAAGGCAAATCCTTTGCACCATCGCAGGTTTGGGTTGACTGACATAACCATCCTCGAAAGCCAACACATGGAATTCTGGATTTGATGATGCCAAACTCAGCAATTCGCCTGGCGTAAGTA
Source organism: Oxalobacteraceae bacterium (assembly GCA_947453015.1). GTDB lineage: Bacteria > Pseudomonadota > Gammaproteobacteria > Burkholderiales > Burkholderiaceae_D > Pernthalerella. Next base: position 8,679 of record CANGFL010000021.1, read on the forward strand.
GAAAATCCGGATTGGAGGGCTTGCCAAAAAGGCCATTATCGTGCGCGAAAGTTTCGTAAATAAAAACACCGCCCGCACGCAAACTGAGCAGTAAATCACCCATCAAGGGTCGATGCAGGTAATTGGTAACGATAATCCCGCCGAATTGGTTGGGCACCAATGGCCAGTCGGGATGGCTGGCGCTATTGCTCTGCTCAAGATCAAACGACAGGCACTGAATAGTTTGCGATGGGTTAGCACCCAGTGCGCTAACGTCTTTATCAACGGCCAACACCGAGTGACCCAAACTGGCTGCATAGCGAGCATGACGACCGCCGCCACACGCTAAGTCCAGCACCCTACTTTCCGGCTGAATCAAACCCGCAAAGCGACGCACCCAAGGTGAAACAACATCCATGATTTGGTGGGTGGTCATAAATAGCCCAAATAAATCAATTATTTACACAACTAAATTAAAGTGCTTTGTTGCAGTTATTTGTTGCGCTGCTTAGTTATACGAGAGCCCCATCTCTTCACGCACATCACGCATCGTTTCTTGCGCGAACTTGCGAGCTTGGTCGCATCCATCGGCCACAATCGCGCGCACCAGCGACGGATCATCCAAATATTGCTGCGCCCGTTCGCGCATGGGTTCTTGCTCTTTCAAAATGCCGTCAATCACGGGTTGTTTGCATTCGAGGCATCCTATGCCCGCTGATTTGCAGCCTTTAGTAACCCACTCACGAGTCACATCATCCGAGTAGACCAAATGAAATTGCCAAACAGGGCATTTATCCGGGCTGCCGGGATCGGTTCTACGCACGCGCGCCGGATCAGTCGGCATGGTGCGGATTTTTTTCGTGACGGTGTCGCGATCATCACGCAATGCAATCGTGTTGCCGTAGCTCTTAGACATTTTTTGTCCATCTAAACCCGGCAGACGAGATGCTTCTGTAAGTAATGCTTGAGGTTCAACTAAAATTAATTTGCGGCTACCTTCGAGGTAACCAAACAAACGCTCACGATCAATCATCGACAAATTCTGTGCATCATCCAGCATAGCCTTGGCTTGTTCCAGAGCGTCTTCTTTGCCCTGCTCCTGGAAATCATTGCGCAATTCCATGTAAAGTTTGGCACGTTTAGTACCGAGCTTTTTCACAGCTTCTTTGGCTTTTTCTTCGAAATCTTTTTCGCGGCCATACAAATGATTAAAGCGACGAGCAATTTCGCGCATCATCTCAATATGTGGCACTTGATCTTCACCTACCGGCACCATGCTGGCGCGGTAAATTAAAACGTCGGCCGCTTGCAGCAAGGGGTAACCCAAGAAACCATAGGTCGCCAAATCGCGATCCGCTAATTTTTCTTGTTGATCTTTGTAGGTCGGCACACGCTCAAGCCAGCCCAACGGTGTAGACATGGAGAGCAGCAAGTGC
>CANGFL010000022.1 GCA_947453015.1 Oxalobacteraceae bacterium
CGCAATCGTAAACGCGGTAATCACCTTCAAAGCAAAAAATTCAGCCTTGCGATTAACTCGTGCTTCGGGCTCCGCATCATCCGACAAGGCGATATCCGAGCGCCTTTTCCACAACATGATTCCCGGCAGAAGTAGTGTCAACAAAAACAGCAGATGATCAAAACCACCCCAAATATGCTTGGCACCTTCTTTGGCAAACAAAAAAATCGTTGATATACGTTTTGTCTCACCTAAAGCAAAACGCTGAATCGCATTCGATTGATCTATGACAGAAGAAATTTCATCGCCATTCAGCGCCAAGCGCAGAAAGGCACGACCTCAGCGATCGTTTTGGGTAAAAAATTCATAGCGAACAACGACGAAACGAGCTTTCGGCTCAATAGCCGGCCCTACGAATTGCTGCCTGACATACAAGCCATCGTTATGAACAGCGACTGATTGCGCAGTAAATTCCAGCGGCATCAGCTGCTCATCGATTTCTAGCTTTAACGACTTTTGAATCGCTTCAGTAATCGGCTCTTGCAGAGACTTCAGTTGATCAGCTGTGGGTGGAGGCGCACTTTCTTTGCCAGGCTTTTGCAATAGGTTGCCCAGATCGCGCACATAGAAATCCAAGTCTACTGCCAAGTGACCATCGACTTGACGGATATTCAGATAACTATTACCGGTCTGATGCGCATAGCCAGTGCTGAATGCGCCAAAGGCTAGCCATAAACAACCACTCATCAACACTTTGAGGAACCATGATGAGACGCACTCTGCGTTGCCTACCCTTGCGACTGTCATTGTTGCGCCAGTGCCTCAAGCGTTAACAGCTTCAAACTCTGCGGATAATCTTTTTGCAGCTCTTGAACCATTTTTTTGAATTTTTTCTGTCCATCGTCTTTAGGCAACACCTGCTGATTAATCGCCTGCAGATAATGAATCCCAAGGATGAAGCGAACTTCTTCGGCGTTTACTAAAGCATTTTTTGATTTCAGCAAACCCTCACCCAGACCTATCATCTCGACCAACTCTTCTTTGGATTGAGAAAACGGCGCTAAGGGATTGTCTGAAAAGCTGTCATAAAAATGACTCTTCAACAGCATGAAACGCGCATGCTCAACGAACGGCGCTTTAGGATCGAGTTTTATCGCTTCTCTATAACTTTTCAAATGCGATAGATACAAACCCGTCTTAGGTGACGCTTCAAGTTTGTCGGGAGTGCGGCTCAGCTCGTTCAACAATAATGAGGTTTCTAAACCTTTGACTATGCCGTGGCTGATCATGTCTTGATTAAACAAGTCTCTGATTTCATCCACTGTCGTAGCGATCTGATACTGAGCTTTAGCGCGAGCGCTGGCCGGCTCTTTAGAATTTAAAACGTTGCGCAGATCCTGCAGCTTGGCCATATAGTTTTTTCTGGCTTCACTGTTGATGGAATCATGCGCCACCACCGCTTGGGTGGTAAGCGCACTAACAACGACAACACTAGCAAAAAAAACAGAACGCAGATTAATCATTATTGCTCAACCGGTTTATCAGGCATTTCTAATTTTTCGCCATTGAAAAATGCTTTGGCACCTGGATGAACATTCATACCAAATTTACCTTTACCCGGATTTACTAAATGTAAGCGGTCAGCATCTTGCATCAAGGTGGCTGCAATCAAAAAGCCATGATGCAAAGGTAAATCGGGACGTGTAACTAACAGGTACTTACCGTTATCAACCAGTACTTCAATCGGCAAGGGAGCATAGTCTTCAAACGGAGGCGAACCGGTAAACATCAGGCGCGCGTGCATATACGATAAAACGGCCAGCTTGCTCTGATTAGTTTTCAGTAACGCAGCAATACGTGGCATGTCATGCGCACGGCTGACCAAAGCACGGCTAAGCGGAAGTTTTTCGCGTAACAGCGCAACCCATTCATCCCCTACTTCGTCACCTGGCAAATCAGCATGCGAGGTCAGTACTTGAAGATTACGTTTGCGAAAAATATCCCATTGGGCATAAGGCGTATGGGCGAAGCTAGAAATAGCTGGGAACGTAACACCTGCAAGCAGCGCGGCTGCTCTGGTAATGAATTGTCTTCTGAACATGGTCTTTCCAAAAAAAGAGCGAGGTAAAACCTCGCTCTTAAGTGTGCTTCATTTCAATGAATTATTTGTCGAAAATATTCATTGGGCAAATCGTAGTCACTGCATAGTTAGGAACGTCAACGACGTTACTGATACGCAGATCGCAAGCAACGCTGGTAACAACAAACGCTTGCTCTTTAGTCAGACCTTTAGTGGTCTTGAGCCAGTCGATCATGTTGATCAGGGAGTTACGTGCAGCCAGTGTGACATCGTTTGACAAGTTAGTCAGTGGCTTGATCTTTGCGCTATCCAAATATGTCCACTGTGGTGGCACTTCGCCAGCAGCTTTCAAAGGATAACCAACAACAGCGTGGAAAGTATCTGGCTCGAGTTTTTTGATCTGCGAACCGCCTTCAAACATAGGTTGCTTAACTACCGAAGCCATACCTTTGCGGATCGATGTTTCAACAGTTACTACTGCACCCATTTCGATCGCTGTACCAGCAACTTCACCATCGCCTTGTGCGAAGTGCACGTCACCGATGAACAAGCCGCAACCATCAACGAAGCAAGGCAACAACAGAGTTGTACCTTCAACCATTTGTTTCACGTCCATGTTGCCGCCGTTTTCACGTGGTGGAATGGTACGCAAGCACTTGTCTTTATGGCTGCCTTTAGGACCGCAAATTTCAGCAGGACGAGCGCTAGTTGGCTCTGGAGGCAATGCAACACCACCGGCTGCTGCCAGTTGTGTTTCACGTGCCAACCATGTTTCAACTTCTTCTGCGCCTGGCATAACACCCACTGAACCCATGAAACCATTCATAGGAATACGAACGCCAGGAACTTCAGCTGAAACCGCTTCAACACGGTTCAGTTTCCAGTTAGCGACGAACGGCTCAGTGTACAGATCTGGCAAGAAGCCAAAACCAGGAATGATGGTGGTGTAACCATATTCATTGGGAGTGATGTTAACCAGTTTGATGGCCAACACGTCGCCGCGCTTTGCACCTTCGATATAGATCGGGCCAGTCATTGGGTGAATCAAGTTCACGTCAATCGCTGTTACGTCTTTTGGTTTCGAATTGATGTTCAGGTTCGAATCCAAGGCATCACGTGTATGCACAACGATCTGGTCGCCTGGTTTTGCACGGGCAACTGGTTTGATCGCTGGGTGATAACGGTTAAAGCAATTCGGGTCTTGCTCGCAATGAGCGCCCTTCTTTTTGACTTCGACGATAGTCTGAGTCTTAACTTCAGCCGTATCTGCAAAAGCAGACGGGCCAATGGCTGATGCCAGCAGGGCAACCAGCACGGCGGGAATTAAACGCATTGCAAATCTCCGGTGGGTATGTAAATAGTGGGGGTTTTACAGTGCTACGAGAAAGAAACTTCTTAATAACAATACGAACTATTCAGTTCACCCTTATTGTTGCCAATGAGCACATTTTTGTCCAGAGAAACTTCTTCCATATTTCATATCAACACCTCTAAAGCACTGATTTTATTCGGCCTTTACATAATCAGTGCGGTGGCGCACCACCATGCGGCAAGAACGCACCAGCCACTCCCATTAACTTAATTAGTTTTTCAATAGTTTATTGAAATATAGATTGTATTCAGCTATACTGTTCCCAGATTACTTCCAGCCCCTACCAAGCTCCGACATGACAGAACACACCACCCCTGACCTCGACCTACCCACCATGCGCGAAGCCGCCAATCACGCATGTGCGCTGATGCGAGTGATGTCTAACCCGGACCGATTGATGTTGTTATGCCAGCTAGCTCAAGGTGAACGTCGCGTTGGTGAGCTAGAAGAACTACTCGACATACAACAACCCACTCTCTCGCAACAGCTAGCCGTACTGCGCGAAGAATCTCTAGTAGAAACACGTCGCGACGGTAAGCAAATTTATTATCGCGTCACTAGCCAAGCAGCACTGGCAGTGATCCACGTTCTTTATCAACAGTTTTGCGAAACACCCGAAGGAGATTCAGCATGACCTTAGACACCTTGCACTTCACCCCCGGCATGTCGCTACTCGGTGGACTGCTCATTGGCACTGCCTCAGCACTGTTCATACTTGCGAATGGTCGTATTGCAGGCATTAGCGGAATACTTGGCGGTCTTTTACGCACCTCCGCGGATGATGTGGTGTGGCGACTGGCATTTATTCTGGGTCTGATAATGGCAGCACCATTACTTGCAATTTTTGTGGCGCCCGTTGTCCCAACGATTGAAGCTAGCCCCACCACACTCGTTATCGCAGGACTTTTAGTCGGCATAGGCACACGCTACGGCGGTGGCTGCACGAGTGGTCATGGCATCTGTGGCTTGTCGCGTTTATCGCCTCGCTCATTAATTGCCACCCTTGCTTTCATGGGCAGTGGCATGGCCATCGTATTTGCGATGCGTCACTTGCTAATCCACGCGTAAAGCACAACAGAATACATTGGAGCCGCTTATGAAAACGCACTTGGACACCGTATCATCATTTATCGTGGGTCTGATCTTCGGCATCGGTTTGATTTTTGCTGGCATGACCGACCCATCCAAAGTCATCGGTTTTCTGGATATTTCAGGGGTATGGGACCCTTCTCTGGCCTTCGTGATGGCCGGTGCCATTTTGGTGGGACTAGTAGCCTTTCGGTTTGCTAATCACCGCACTATGAATTTTTTGGGTGGCGCTATTCGACTCCCAACGAAAAACGATATCGACACACGTCTGGTCATTGGTAGCCTGCTATTTGGCGCAGGCTGGGGCATGGCGGGCTTTTGCCCAGGCCCCGCACTGGTAACGCTAGGTACGGGTGCACCTCAGGCCATCATTTTTGTACTCTCTATGATCGCTGGCATGGCATTATTTGAAGGTGCGGAGCGTTTGATGCGCGATGTCGCCGTCGAACCCAGCGACACCCCTGCAACCCCGCAGTAAGATTCACCTGGTAATTTCAATTGACTTGATTCAAACAAGGAGAATGTCATGATGAAAAATATTGGTAATACCGACCGCGCACTTCGTATCTTTATCGGCAGCTTGCTGATTCTGCTGTCACTGCTCAATATCATCGGGCCGCTGGGCTGGTTGGGTTTAATACCGGTTGCCACGGGCGTATTCCGTTTCTGTCCAGCGTACGGCATTCTCAAGCTAAATAGCTGCCCCGTTGATACACACTCAACCGATACACACTAAGCTCATGCCTAAAGTTCGCTCAAAAGGTTTTTCGAATCCCGCTGCAACTTGGGATGCGCGTTTCTCTAGCACCGACTACATCTTCGGCAAAACACCGAATGTGTGGTTGGCGCAGCATAGTGAATTGCTGATTCCCGGTGGAAGCGCACTGGCTGTAGCCGATGGCGAAGGCCGTAACAGCGTTTGGTTAGCTGAACGCGGGATGCAGGTTGACGCTTTTGATATTTCACCTATCGGTGTAGACAAAGCGCGTCGGCTTGCCTTGGCAGCGAATGTAACGGTGAATTTCAATGTGAGTGATTGCGACGAGTGGGATTGGCAGCCTAATCACTATGATTTAGTGGTCGCCATTTTTATACAGTTTGCCGATCCCGAATCGCGCACACGTTTGTTCAAACGAATGATGGAAAGCCTAAAACCGGGCGGTCTGCTTTTGCTGCAAGGTTATACGCCCAAGCAATTGGACTATAAAACCGGCGGACCACCCCGGCTAGATCATTTGTATACCGACGATTTACTGCGTGCAGAATTTTCTGGCATGGATATCATCGAGCTAGATAGCTACGACGATGTGCTGCGTGAAGGTACGCAGCACAGTGGGCAATCCGCGTTAGTCGGTTTAGTGGCTAAAAAAATCTAAGTAATTTAATTAATTCAAATTAATTCAAACTAAGCCAATCTAATTAGTAATAATTAGTATTAATTAAATTTAACTCACCTTAGCTCTTACCGCGTATTCCCAATCGACTTAGCAAAGCGCGATCGTCTTCAACGTCGGGATTACCGGTAACGAGTAATTTGTCACCGTAAAAAATCGAATTCGCACCCGCCAGATAACACAGGGTCTGAATACCCTCACCCAACTGGCGTCGTCCTGCAGATAAACGCACACGTGCTTTCGGCATAGTGATGCGCGCCACCGCAATAGTGCGTACAAATTCTAACGGATCGAGTGCTTCTTGCTCAGCGAGTGGTGTACCTTCCACTGCAACTAAATGATTGATAGGCACCGACTCAGGATAGGGATTTAAATTGGCTAACTGCGAAATCAAACCTGCACGTTGTTCACGCGTCTCACCCATACCGACGATCCCACCACAACACACTTTCAATCCTGCTTCGCGCACATGTTCCAATGTATCTAATCGATCTTGGTAATCACGGGTGCTGATGATGTCGCCGTAAAATTCCGGCGCTGTATCCAGATTGTGGTTGTAGTAATCCAAACCCGCATCACGCAAACGCTCGGCTTGCTCTTCTTTCAGCATACCCAAGGTGGCACAAGTCTCCATGCCTAATGCTTTAACTGCTTTGACCATGTCTTCAACCGCATCCAGATCACGATCTTTCGGTGCGCGCCAAGCGGCTCCCATACAAAAACGCGTAGCCCCACTATCTTTAGCAGCCTGTGCTGCTGCGACCACTTCTTCTACAGGCATCATTTTTTCTGCCGTCACACCAGTATCGTAATGTGCCGATTGCGGGCAATAACCACAATCTTCCGGACAGCCGCCGGTTTTAATCGACAACAGCGTCGCTAGCTCAACTTCATTCGCATCGAAATGTTCACGATGTATTTTTTGTGCGCGCCACAGCAAATCATTAAACGGAAGCTCAAAAAGTTTCACCACTTCAGCCACGGGCCAGATATCGCGAGCTGCCGCCAAGGTCGCAATTTTGTTACGAGCAGCGTGAAAGGTAATGGGTTGCGATGACATGCATGAATCCTGTGTAAATAAAATCAGTAAGTAAATTTAAAGGCTATCTAGGCCAATGTGGCAACTGCGAAAAATCCAGCGTATCGACTGCAAGCGCCGCAGACGGTACCGGCATCCACGGCAAACTACCTAAGCAAGGTGCAGACAAACGCTCACGCAATGCCTCTATATTGGCGGCCTGATGCGGCATCGCCGGATCAATCTGATTCACCACCCACGCCGCCAAACGCAAACCTCGCGCAGCGATCGCCTCGGCGGTCAGCAAGGCATGATTCAGGCAGCCCAAACGTAGACCAACCACGAGGATAACATCAAGCTGTAAGCGCGCTGCGATGTCAGCCATGTCGGTCTGGGGTGTCAGGGGCACGCAAAAGCCACCCACCCCTTCAACTATAACGGCCTCGGTTTGAGCACGAATCTGCTCGAAGGCAGTATAAATAGTGGCAGGATTAATGTGCTGATCTTCTAACGCAGCGGCCACATGCGGTGCAGCAGCCTCTTTAAATAAATACGGGGCAATCACATGCGTAGGCAAGCTCACGTTCGCCTCACCACTCAAGAGCGCAACATCTTCATTCCATAGTGTGCCATCGCGCACCTCAGCACCCGCAGCCACGGGTTTCATACCCGCCACCTTCAAGCCATGACTCGCCAGACTGCGAATCAACGCAGCCGACACTAGTGTCTTACCCACATTCGTGTCGGTTCCGGTGACAAAATAATCCACTCGACTCGTCATGAAGACGCTGCCTCGAGCGCATTAACCTGGCTAGCTAATTGCGCAACCTGATCATGCGTATGCGCCGCAGATAACGTGACACGTAATCTCGCGGTGCCTAAAGGAACCGTTGGTGGTCGCACTGAACCTACCCAAAAACCGTGCTCGCGTAATTGATGGGCCGCTGCCATCGTGCGTGCGTTATCACCAATCAGCACCGGTTGTATCGGCGTCTCGGAGTCAAGCATTTGCCAGTGTTTGAGATTAATGGCTGATTTCCATTGAGTGATACGTTCATTTAATACAGCGCGTCGGCGACGTCCCTCATCACCCGCAATAATTGTAAGACTCGTTAACAATGCATGGGCTAACGCAGGTGGCGATGCGGTGGAATAAATATACGGACGCGCGCGTTGTATCAACCATTCAATAATGGTCTCATGCGCTGCAATGAAAGCCCCTGCAACACCGGCCGCTTTACTTAACGTGCCTATCAAAATTAATCGCTCTGAACGAAGAGAAAAATGTTCGATCAAACCACGCCCTTGTTTACCCAACACGCCAAAACCATGCGCATCATCGACGATCAGCCAGGCATCATGCAATTCACACAGGCCTAGTATCTCTGTCAGCGGCGCGATATCGCCATCCATACTAAAGACACCATCAGTAACAATGAGTTTGCGCTCAGCGGTACTGGACGCCAACATCGCACTTAACGCAGACAGATCGCGATGCGGATAGATACTGACTTTTGCGCGCGACAAACGCGCAGCATCAATCAGCGATGCGTGATTCAATGCTTCAGAAAAAATCTCAGAGTGGGTATCCGCCAAGGCTGTAATTACCGCCAGATTAGCCATGTAACCACTGGATAAATACAGTGCGCGACCTGAAATTATGTAAGGCGAAAAAAAATCAGCCAATGCATTTTCAAGTTTTTCATGTGCGCATGAATGGCCACTAATCAGATGTGATGCGCCACTACCCGCACCGTAAATGGATGCGCCTTCGCGTAAGGCTTCGATCACCAGTGGATCGGCGGCCAAGCCCAGATAGTCATTACTGCAAAAGGCAATCAGTTCTCGGCCATCTACTTGCATGCGTGGTGCACTGGGTGTCTCGGTAGTCCATCGCCTGCGCCACAATTGCTGCTGCTTCAGACTATCCAGCTGATTTTTTAAAACTACCAGCATCGATGTCTCACTTGTCATGAGTAATATCGACTAGCCAGCTAGGTTTACGCTTTTGTAAAAACGCCTGAACACCTTCCTTACCCTGTTCAGAACTACGGATGTCTGCAATACGACGCACTGTTTCAGCAATTAATTCATGATCGATAGGCGCGTAAGAAACATCGCGTATTAAGCGTTTAGCTTCATCCATCGCATGCGGACTACATGACAGTAAGGCGTGGGTAAATTTTTCTACTTCATGGTCGAGTTGATTGTCATCGGCCACCTCGTGAACCAAACCTATGCGCTGGGCTTCATGCGCATCAAAGCGCTCAGCGGTCAGAAAATAGCGTCGCGCTTGACGCTCACCCATCGCACGAATCACATACGGTGAAATCGTCGCAGGTATCAAACCCAACCTCACTTCAGACAAACAAAAACCTGCTGCAGCACTCGCCACCACCATATCGCACGCTGCAACCAGACCTATACCACCCGCATAGCAATCACCCTGTACGCGTGCCACTACCGGTTTGGTGCTGGAATAAATAACACGCATCATTTCTGCGAGAGCGGCGGCATCCGATACATTTTCTTCATCGGTGTGGGAAGCCATTTTTTTCATCCAATTCAGATCAGCGCCCGCACAAAATGCTGTGCCGCGTGCGGCCAGCACAATGACTCTCACTTGCTGATCTTTGTCTAGACGACGAAACGCCAGCGTGATTTCTTCAATAGCTTGTTCGTTAAAGGCATTGCGCACATCGGGACGATTCAACCACACGGTGGCAACTAAGCCTTGATGATCGATTTCTATCGTCTGAAAAGACATGGACGTCTCCAAGCGTGAAAGGATGACATTAAAAAAGACGTCAGCTTGATTTTGACGTTTTAGGTTTGATCAAATTCTGGGGATCGTCCAAACGTAAGCGTTTACGATTGGCTTCAACCTGAGTGAGAGGCTCAACTTCGTGCATGCTCTGCATACAACGAATAGCCAACTGCTGATACTCAACCGTGCCGCGATGCTTCCAGGCGATTTCATCATCTGATAACGTACGAGTGACTTTGGCGGGCGTACCCATCACCATGCTACGTGGCGGCACCACCATACCCGCTTTAACAAAGGACATCGCAGCCACAATC
>CANGFL010000023.1 GCA_947453015.1 Oxalobacteraceae bacterium
CCCAGCCACGAATTTGATCGGGCGTTAATGTGCCTTCATTCATACGCACATTGAAGGAATGATTGATATGGTAATTTTTTCCTTTGGCGCGTAACTGAGCTTCAAACTCTTCGCGGCTCCAAGGCATAGTTTCTTTCATCGTGACGGGTGCATTCATAGTGTGATCTCCATACCATCGTAAGCAACTTCGATACCGTGATTCGCCAGCTGCGCACGTTGTGGCGAGTCCTCATTCAAAATGGGGTTGGTGTTATTGATGTGGATAAGTATTTTTCTTCGTGCGCCCACACCATCTAATACTTCTATCATGCCACCGGGACCTGAAAGCTGCAGATGCCCCATATCAGCGGCCGTTTTTTGCGTCAGACCCAGAGTAATCATTTCATCACCGGTCCACACTGTACCGTCAACTAAAACACAATCTGCTTTTTTCATCGCTTCCAATACGTGCGGCTCAATCTCACCCAAACCTGGCGCATAGAACAAGGTTTTACCGGTCTCGGTATTTTCAATCAACAAACCATTGTTGTCGCCCGGTTGCGGATTAGCGCGATGCGGCGAATATGGCGGCGCTTTGCTTTTTAATGGCATAGGATGAAAACGAATTCCTGCTACTGCGGGCACTTCGATTGCATCAAAACGCGTTTTATCGGCAGACAAGCCTTTAATCTCATGATGATCAACACCGCAATAATGCGAAAGTACTTTCGCTAACGGCAGACCATGATTCAAATCATCCCAAACCGAATCTGTGCAGTACAGATTCAATTTCTTCTTCCCTTCGCGCAGCATGAGTAAGCCGGTGATGTGATCAATTTGTGCATCCATCACCATCACCGCAGCGATACCCGAATCGCGTATCGCTCGCGCTGGTTGCAGCGCAGGATTGGATCGCAGTTGAAAAAGAATATCTGGCGAGGCGTTGATCAACACCCAGTCAGTGCCGTTCGCAGAGACTGCAATCGATGACTGAGTTCGTGATTTCGCATTAATCGTGCCGTTACGCACACCCGCGCAATTGGCGCAATTGCAATTCCATTGCGGGAAACCGCCGCCCGCCGCAGAACCAAGGACAAGAATTTTCATGATTTTCAGGAGGTTTAAATAAAAACTTACTTACTCTTTACTGCAAAAACTCAGTATCAAGTACGAGAAGAAATCGTTCCATCAACGAGCTCGAAGGAATCGATTAGCGCCGTAGAGGCAGCTATGAATATACGGATGAAAGGCGTTACAGGCATAATTGTCTCCTCTTGCTTGCTCTGAAAACGGTGAATTTCCGTCATTCAGCGCTGTTTTTAAAGAGTTCAGGACGCTGCCGCGACCTGTCTCTTATGTTTTTAATTGAAGCCATTCTAGCCTGAACACTGCACAAAGAATCTATGCCTCCCAGCGCCTTCGACCAGCAACAACTTCCTACCGGAGATGGCCACCACCTCTACGTAGCGCAATTTGGCAAACCCAATGCACCTGCGGCAGTGGTGCTGCATGGCGGCCCGGGTAGCGGCACGCAACTGTCGGTGCTTGATTGGTTCGATCTCGATCATCAACGCGTGGTGCTATTTGATCAACGCGGTGCGGGGCAATCAACACCACACGGCGACATCTCACATAACGATAGCCATCAACTCGTGGCAGATATTGAATTAATCCGTACTCGTCTGGGTATCGATCATTGGATGGTGGTTGGTGGCTCATGGGGAGCCACTCTCGCGTTGTTATACGCGGGTGCGCATACCTCACGCGTGAAGTCGCTGATAGTGCGCGGTAGTTTTTTAACTAGCCCGCGCGAGATGACCTGGTTTTTTCAATCGCTGTGCGCCATGGTGCCGCAAGCTTGGGCTGATCTTACACAGGGCTGGACAAACAACGAACAAAGCAACGTGTTGGCGACGCTGTCAAACAAACTACTCCATGAATCACAGCAGAATGCTGAAGATGCGGCGGCACGCTGGAGTCGTTATGAAGACGCCGTCATGCAAGCAATGGCAGGCAAACTCTCATCTAAACCTAGAGATAAAGATTCATCACCCGTGCCCACCCGCACGCTGGCAAAGTACCGATTACAAGCTCACTACTTGTCGAATGGCTGTTTTACTAGCGAGGCCGATTTACTCGCTCTCGCAAAAACACTGAGCAGCATTCCCACTGTGCTTATCCATGGAACCCATGATTTGATCTGCCCACCAGAAAACGCTCTGCGACTAGCCAAAGAAATGCCGCATGCCGAGCTGCGCTGGGTAGAGCGTGGCGGGCACACTCCGGCTGATCCAGCGATTGCTAACGCTTTAAAACAAGCGATCAGTGAATTAAGACAAAAACCATAAGTATCGAGCTGTAGCCATTTGACTCTAGTCCTGCTCGCAATGAGCAATAAAAAAGGCTGCGTAACCGCAGCCTTTTTACTAGATCCATCAACTCGTCTTACGTTAATCAGAAGTGATAACGCAGGTTTGCCGACCACATGCTCAATTTCAAGTCAGAATATTCACCGAAATAAACATACTCCAGCCCAGCTGACCACTCTTTGCTAAATTTGTAGCCTAGGCCCGCGCCGATCAGTGGGCGAAGTTTTGTATTCTTGTCACCATCATCATCGTAGCGATTCGCTGTGGCGCCTAATTTTCCGTAAACAGAAACTGCTTCACTTAAAGGATAGGTACCCACACCAGCCAAATAAAAAGACTGTGCACCCAATTTGAATCCTTCTACCTTCACAGTCCCGAAATGTACATAACCCACTTCATAGCCCACCATATCAGTCACTGACTGACCATAGGCGATACCGACACCCGTAGCACTTTTATCGAAATCTGGGTGATCGGCCTTTGAATTTCCAACACTGACCGATACGTAGCTACCTTCAGCTTGGGCAAACAGGGGAGCTGCCAACACACATCCCAGTAAAGCAGCCATCAATGATTTTTTCATGCGTAGTTCCTCTTTAAAAGTAAATCAAAATCAACAAAACTTATGCAAAGACCGTTCTTAGGAAGCCTCATTAGAAAAATCATTCATACTTTTATGAGGCTCTCTAATTACTGGCGCGATTCTACGAAGGCATCGCCCCAGAAATCAAATCGAGGTTGCTTAAATAAGACGTAATCTGCCCAACAATCTTGTTTTACTTAGATAGACAGATTGCGACGAAAGCAAATTCACAAAAGGGCTCAGTGAAAAAAATTTTAGAAGTGATAGAGCAGTCCCGCCGAAAGCAGTGAAAGTTCTGATCCATCGACCACCGTACCAAAATAGGTGTATTCCACTACGCCAGAAATTTCTTTGGAGAACTGAAATTTAAAACCGGCACCAACTAAGGCTCGCGTTTTTCGGTATGAAGATTCTGCAGTGGCACCATCTCCCAAAAATGTGACTGTTAGTTTCGTATTGGTGTGATGCATAACCATTCCCAGCTTTGCTTGGAATGAAATAGCCGATGAAATTGGTACATCACCAATGCCTGCTAGGTAGATTGAACGTGTTTTGAGTTGATCGGCGACACCTAGACCGCTATCGGGAAAGCTCAGCTTCGAATCAGATGTACCAAAATCAATGTAACCAATTTCCCCGGAAAAATTAGGCGCGATTGTCATTCCGTAGGCAATGAATCCGGCTGTTGCTGTCCTGCTCGGATCGATGGGAATCCCTGTTGTAACCGGAAAACCAGCATACGTCGATTCACCCACACCCAATTTCAAATACGAGCCTTCCGCATAACTGACCATCGGAAAAAAAAATGTACTACCCAGCAGTAACGCTAGAAATAATTTACGCATAAAGCCCCCGTAGAAATGATGAAAGTAGTCACCGAGCAGGTGAATTCATCCCCGTGTTCACACAACAGGAAATTTCATCGATTCTAGGTAGGAGTCGCTAAAACAGTTGTCGCTTTATGAGCAACATGAATGGGAATAATGAATGACTAATGTACTAGTACGCTTTTTCCCATGGAATAGACAAGCGAGTCGCACATTGAATAAGACCGACCATGCTGTAGGTTTGAGGAAAATTCCCCCACAGCTCACTACCATCAATCGATACATCTTCTGACAGTAATCCAAGATGATTTCGACAGCGAAGTATGTTTTCAAATAGTTTTCGTGCACGTGCTTTTTCACCGGTATTAGCGAGAGCCAATATCCACCAAAACGTACAGACGATGAACGCCGAATCGGGTCGACCAAAATCATCTTCTTCGTCATACCTCAGTAAAAAATCGCCACGCTGCAAATGTTTTTCAACGGCGCGTAACGTACCAATAAAACGCGGATCATCGGGCTCAACAAATTGAAGCTCGCTCATTAGTAACAAACTTGCGTCCAGCCTGTCGCCATCAAAGGTAGAAACAAAACTCCCTAATTTTGAATTCCATGCATGCTGCAGGATGACTTTGCGTATAGTCGCGGCTTCTTTAGACCAGTACACCGCTCGCTGTTTTAAATTCAACCGTGTTGCAATCGCCGCCAATCGATCACATGCGGCCCAGCACATCAGCGATGAAAATGTGTGTATACGTTGCGAACCACGCAATTCCCATATACCTGCATCGACTTGCTGATAAACCCGAATCGCCTGTTGGCCAAGTCGCTCTAAATCCGCAAACATTTGTCGTCCGGCCGGGCGTTCTAGGCGCGAATCAAAAAAGGCATGTGTACTCGCAAGTATGGCAGCACCGAAAACATCGTTTTGTACCTGCCGCCAGGCTTGATTGCCAACCCGCACAGGGCCCATAGCTAAATAGCCCGGTAAATTTTCGGCCAGCGTTTCATCCAAATGCGTTTCGCGGCGAATACCATACACAGGCTGCAAAGGCATGTCGCGCGAATCTGCAATCAAATTCAGGATGTACTCAAGATAGCGCTGCATGGTGGCAGTTACACCAAGTTGATTTAGCGCGTTCACCACAAAATAAGCATCGCGCAACCAGCAATAGCGATAGTCCCAATTGCGTCCACTGTTAGCTGACTCAGGAATCGACGTTGTCACAGCTGCGACAATCGCACCCGTATCATCAAACGCATTAAGCTTTAATGTGATGGCCGCACGAATCACCACATCTTGCCATTCAAAGGGGATAGCCAGATTACGCACCCAACGCTGCCAATAGGCCATGGTTGATTCGTAAAAACTGCGCCCGATTTCGCTTGGCGTGCCATCTACCGTTTCATCTGGCCCCATCAACAATGTGACGCTGTCATGCAAAAAAAAGAGTTTTTCTTCTGTCAGCGCTGTCACGGCTGCATCGGTGGTCACGCGCATAGATTGCGCACCACCGTAATACGTCGTGTGATGCGCACCGCAACGCACCGCAGCTCGATCCGCTCCATAATTTAAGGCAGGACGCATTCGCACACCAATACGCGGCCTACCTGAAACACGTTTGATAATCCGAACTAACATAGCGGGCGCAAACATACGGCCATGCCGATAAAACCGTGGAGCGAAATCGATAATGTCGATCAGATTGCCTGTGCTGTCTTCCATACGTGTTTGCAGTATGGCCGAGTTGCGCTGATAAACTTGACGCACCGTATGACTATCTGGGAACAAGACATCGGTAAATCCGAAAGCCTCAGGCGCCGCATCAATAGGCGCAGGACGCAGCAAGCTACAGCACAAAGGATTGCTATCGAAGTGGGGATAGCACCACCAAACGATTCGTGCCTGTCGATCTATGAGTGCGCTAGTGCGCGAATTTCCGATCAGGCCCAAATCTAGATTTTTCATCGCATATCAGCTTTTCAGATACCCCTGATTTCGCTGATGTGGCAAATACTCGATCAGCAGATTCATTAACGGGATGATGGATTCATGATCGGCGATTTGATAAGACGCGGCGCTATTTGTACTAGCTCCAACCCTGATGGTAAACAAATCAGGGCGATTTAATTCAAACACATGCTCATCGGTGACATCATCACCCGCATACAAAGCACACGATGCACCGGTGAATGACATTAACTCGCTGACGGCTTTACCTTTGTCATTTGCATTCGGCGGCAAAAGATTAAAAACACTTTTGCCAGTGATTACTCTAGGTGCCGGAGATAAATCAGCGAAAATTTCAGGCAGTACGCTAGCTACCTCTAACGGATTTGCAACGTGCATGTAATGCACTGACAAGGAGTAACGCTTGTACTCTATCCAAAGTTGTTTATCGATCGCAGCTAATTGCGTGCTGAGTTGAGCATGCCAATGCTCACAAATCTCTTCAAATGTGGCGGCATGCGTCTCCCAACCGGGCAGTCCTTCGATACCGTGATTACCTAATAAAAAATCAGGCTCAAACATCAGCATACGGCGCATATCGCTTATACCTCGACCCGTGACTATCCCGACCCGCGCACGACTCTGCAGCAGATGCAGTCGCTCAAGCACCACATCAGGTACATGGACTTTTTCAGGCGAGGCTTCCAAAGGTACTAAGGTGCCATCGAAATCAAACAAACAAAGCACATCATCGCGCACGAAATCTTTTAATTCTTGACGGCCTAACGGCGTAAAAAGTTGTTTCAACATATTTAACGCAATCCCTGATGACTATGTGAGTGAATTTTTTCACTGACACGCTGACGTCGTCGTAAACGTGCCGCATCTAACAACATTAATCCTGCCCAGCGATATACATTAAAGTCCCTGACACGCTGACGCATACTACGCATACGTTCTCGCTGCTCGAGCTCTGGCATGGTAATCGCTCGATATAAGGCCTGTGCTCCCTGCTCGATATGATACGGGTTGATGATGAGCGCCTCATGTAATTCGCGCGCAGCACCCGTAAATTGAGAAAGTATCAGCACACCCAACTCATCATCGCGTGCCGCAATGAATTCTTTCGCGACCAAATTCATTCCATCATGCAGACTAGTGACCAAGCACACATCGCTACTACGATAACAATGAGTTAACTGCTCGCCGTCGTAGTGCTCAATTCGCAAAATGATGGCAGGTGCCGCAGTATTTTCATAGCGTTGATTGATATCCAGCGCCAGTTTACGTACCCGCACTTCAAGATTTTGATACTCATCCAATGATGAACGGCTGGGCGCTGCAATCTGCAGCAGTGTAACTTTCCCTACTAATTCAGGATGCGTTTCTAGCAGCCTGTCTAACGCCTGAAATCGCTCCACGATGCCTTTCGTGTAATCAAGCCTATCCACACCCAGCGCTAAGCAGTGCACTTCAGGCAGATGCAACTCATGCCTGAATGTTTTTTTAGCGTGAACCACATCACTGGCGGCATCGGGTTCTGGCCAGGCGATAGAAATGGGATACGGCTCAACCTGCGTCAAATCACCGCCATGAGTAATGGTCGACGCTTCATACTCGATACGCGTTTCTAAATAACGATCCACTGTTTCCAAAAAATTTTTGCAATGGAAAGGCGTATGAAAGCCCAATAAGGTATTTCCTAACAAGCCCTGCAACAGTTCTTCACGCCAGGGACAAATGCCAAATGATTCTGGATTTGGCCAAGGAATGTGCCAAAACATGATGATGGTCGCTTTGGGTAATTTCTCTCTGATCATGCGCGGCAGTAACGCAAAGTGATAATCCTGCACCAGCACCACAGGGTCATCAGTACGCGCCTCAGCAATAACAACATCGGCAAAGCGCTGATTCACCGCGACATACTTTTGCCAATCAGATGTGCGAAATACCGGACGCACATGAGCCATGTGACACAATGGCCATAAGCCTTCATTCGAAAAACCATAGTAGTAGCCCGCTTCTTCTTCCGGCGTTAGCCACACTCTTCGCAAGGTGTATTCCGGCCGCTTTGGAGGCACTTGCAGATGATCGTGACTATCAACGGTAGCGCGATCGGCTGAGCCACTGCCATGCGCAATCCAAGTTCCAGAACACGCGCGCATCACAGGCTCGACGGCAGTCACCAAACCACTCGCTGGCCGGCGCAGCACGATGCTGTCGCCACTTTGCTCATGTATGTACGGTTCGCGATTCGATACAACCAGCACTTCATCGCCCGCCAATTCATCATGCAAAAGTGAACGTAACTTTTCTGCAGTCCAGGCTTGGGGCGATTGCTGCTGAACTTTACGTTCACGATTCATTTCAATCAGCATGGCGCGCAGATCGCCCACCAACGGTCGAAATTCTGGCGGCGCTAAATTGATCGTGGTTCCTGTTTCACGATGCAGCAGACTTTTTAGTGACTTAATCCAACTCAACCAACTCCAATGCGTTATCCACGCATTGAGTAGCGAGATCACTAGAAACATCAACACAAATGCACCGATCAAGTAATGGCGAACTTGCGCACTGCGCTTATCTAAAAAAGTCGTGTCTTGCGCTAAGATGAGTTTGCCTAGCATCATGCCGTCTTGCTCTAGGATGCTTTCACTCAGAAGCAAACCCTCTACTGACTTCGACTTACAATTTAAAGGTGATATCGCACGCGAGCTTTGCGATACCAAGCGCCCGCGAGCATCACACAAATTTATTGCAACGACATGTTCATCGCTCACTGCACTATCTAATCGCAGGCGTACAGCTTCATTGTTTTTGGATAGCAAAGCGACTTTCGCTGGTTCACTCAAGGCTGTAGCCATCATCTGCGATTGAGCTTTTAAATCACGTAGAAACCAGCGCTGGGTCAAGTTATCAGCCAGAGGCAATAAAGCGAGTGCGAACAAACCCAAAATCAGTGCCAGGGGCAGGATGAACCGCAAAGAGATTTGGAACAAACGCAAAGGCATCAGATCGCTGTATCCAAGTCATGATGAAAGAAACTTTTTAGAACGCCAACGCACTCGCTGACGTAAAAACGATGCCCACACTAGCCCCGGGGCCATCGTCTGTGAATATAGCGGCTGGGTTGACGCCAAAGCGCAGTCCATAGTTTCATCAGACTGCTCAGATAAAGGATTAGCTCAATAACGCGCGTAGAAAGTCATTTGGTGCGGCGCAGCATTAAAACTTGTACGCTTTCCTCCAGAACTCGCATGAAATAAGGCCAAGATGGGTATCATTAGCCAAAATAAGCGAGCGCGACTTGTCAAATTGGCTAGCTAGCTCAGCAAACAGAATTCACAAGAAGGCAGGTTATGGTGGAGACCAATAAACATGCCGCGGATACTTTTCCGCGGCTATTGCAGCAGCATGCGCTGACGCGACCTACGCATCCCGCTTTTCGCGAGAAGCATTTGGGTATTTGGCAAACAACGACATGGGCCGACGTAGAAACCCACGTGCGCTTGTTAGCTTGCGGATTAGCGGCGCTGGGTTTCAAGCGCGGAATGAATCTCGCCGTGGTCGGTGACAATCGACCACGTCTCTACTGGGCGATGGCAGCAGCTCAATGTTTGGGTGGCGTTGCTGTTCCACTCTACCAAGATGCACCGGCGGCGGACATGGCGTATGTATTAGAGAACGCCGAAATTGATTTCGCTATCGTTGAAGATCAGGAACAAGTCGACAAGCTATTAGAAATTCGTCAGACCGTTAAAGGGCTGACACACATTGTGTATGACGATGGTCGCGGCCTGCGTAACTACACACAATCGGGTGTGCACTCCTTTGATAGTGTGCAAGCGCTGGGTAAAGTGCACGATCACGATCATCCTGATTTTTTTCAGCAGCAAATCGATCTAGGGCAAGCTAACGATATCGCCGTTATCTTGTACACCTCAGGCACGACGGGCAAACCTAAAGGCGTGTGTCATTCCCATGCAGCGATGATCGCTACCGGTCATACGCTGATTGATTTTGATAAGGTCTCTGCAGACGATGAAGTGTTGTGTTACCTCCCGCTGGCATGGGTGGGCGATTTTCTTTATTCGTTTGCGATGTCCCATATCGCTGGCTTCTGTCTTAACTGCCCCGAGTCACCTGCCACAGTGGCCACTGATTTACGCGAGATCGGCCCTACCTACTATTTTGGACCACCACGCATCTACGAAAACATCCTGACTCAAGTCATGATTCGCATTGAAGATGCCAGCGCCATCAAACGCTCGCTATTTCATTACTTCATGCGTGTGGCACG
>CANGFL010000024.1 GCA_947453015.1 Oxalobacteraceae bacterium
AGTAGAAGCGATGCGCTATGCGCTGTATGGGCAGATGGCCACACTATCGATAGTCGTGATTATCGTTTCAACGATCGTGTTTTACATGATCGCTGCCGCAGGCTATGACCCACAACGAGGATTGGTGCGTAATACACGCGGCGGTTAATTTACGCTAGCGAGATGAATGATTAACAAAAGGCCTCAATGCTAGCGCACTGAGGCCTTTTGTTTTTATGCGGCGTGGCGACCTACTTCACGCACACCGGTTGTGATTGGTGTGAATTTTTTCAATAGCTCCGCTTGTTTTTCTTGCGCGTTACGCAGATGGCGTTCTTTGACGTGGCCATAGCCGCGTATGTCTTCTGGCACGCTTGCCAATGCCACCATCGTCGATAAGTTATCGGCCGACAGTTGTGGCAGCAAACTCGTCAACGTTTCGCGATACTGAGTAATTAAAGCGCGTTCAGATTTACGCTCATCCGTATGGCCAAATGGATCGATAAATGTGCCACGTAAAAAACGCATCTTCGCTAACAGCGGGAAAACCCAGCCTACCCACGAACCAAATTCACTCTTGATTAAATGGCCGTTGGCATCCTTAGCCGATAACAGTGGCGGTGCGAGATGGTATTTAACGCTGTAATTACCTTCAAACATAGACGCAATACGTTGCTTAAAGGCTGGATCGCTATGCAGACGGGCGACTTCGTATTCATCTTTATAGGCCATCAATTTAAACAAATAACGCGCAACGGCTTCGGTTAGTTTGTATGGGCCTTGTGGCGAGAGCTTAGCTTCAGCCGCGCGCACTTGCTCTACAAAATCTTGATAGCTGGTGGCATAGGCTTTGTTTTGATAGCTCGTTAAAAAGCTGATGCGGCGCTTGATGAGATCATCCAAGCTAGGTGCGCGTTTGAACTCAATCACCTGTGCAGGCGCGAGTGCTTTTAAATCTTTTTGGAGCGCATCAATATCATGCGCAGCCAGTCGTCCCCAAGCAAACGATTGCTGATTGAAATCGACGGACACACCATTCAACTCAATTGCTTTCAAGAGTGCTGCTTCCGACAGAGGCACCCAACCGCGTTGCCAAGCATAACCCAGCATAAACATGTTGGTGGCAATCGAATCACCCATCAAGGTTGTCGCAATATTACCCGCATCAACCGCCGCTACCGCTTCGTCGCCACAGACTTTACGAATGCTATCGGCTGCATCAGCATCGGGATATTTCCAATCGGGGTTTTTAACAAACGCGGCGGTCGGAGCGAGTGTGGAATTAATCACCGCATGTGTTCTACCCTGACCCATACGCGCAATCGCATCTTTACTCGCTGCCACGATCACATCGCATCCCACGACTAAATCGGCAGCACCGGTTCCGACACGCGTGGAATGAATTTGATCATCACGATCAGCTAAACGCACATGCGACATCACTGGGCCACCCTTTTGCGCCAGCCCACTCATATCGAGCACACTGCACGCTTTACCCGCTACGTGCGCTGCCATCGCCAGGATTTGACCCACTGTGACCACACCGGTACCACCGATACCTGTCACCAGCACGCCATAGGCTTGATCTAATGCACGCAAGACCGGCGCTGGCAATGCAGCAGCACGCGTTAACGCTGACTCTGTTGCGCCACCCAGATTTTTAACTGCGGCTTTCTTTGGTTTTTTCAGTTGACCGCCTTCGACGGTGACAAAGCTAGGACAAAATCCAGTGACGCACGAAAAATCTTTATTGCAGCTCGACTGATTGATTTGACGCTTGCGACCAAATTCTGTCTCCATAGGCTCAACGGAGAGACAATTCGATTTCACGCTGCAATCACCACAACCTTCGCACACCGCTTCATTAATCACTGTACGCTTAGCGGGATCAGGGAAGGCATTACGTTTACGGCGACGACGCTTTTCGGATGCGCATGTCTGATCATAAATAATCGCCGATACACCTTTCACTTCGCGTAGCTCACGCTGAACGGCGTCGAGCTCACTGCGATGACGCACGGTAGTGCCCGGCGCCCAATCGGTATTCGGTGGATATTTATCCGGTTCGTCAGTCACAACCACAATCGGACGAACACCTTCTGCGGCCACTTGTCGCGAAATGGTTGGTGGGTCTAACGGACCATCATGCGTTTGACCACCGGTCATCGCAACCGCATCGTTAAACAAAATTTTGTAGGTCATGTTGACCTTGGATGCTGCAGCAGCGCGAATAGCCAGTAAGCCCGAGTGATAGTAAGTACCATCACCGATGTTGGCGAATACATGCTCTTCGGTCGTGAATGGCGCATGACCAATCCAGGTCGTGCCTTCAGCGCCCATATGAGTAAATGTTGAGGTCGAGCGATCCATCCACAAC
Source organism: Oxalobacteraceae bacterium (assembly GCA_947453015.1). Lineage (GTDB taxonomy): Bacteria > Pseudomonadota > Gammaproteobacteria > Burkholderiales > Burkholderiaceae_D > Pernthalerella. The sequence continues at coordinate 2,357 of CANGFL010000024.1, forward strand.
GCCATGTAATGGCAACCTATGCCTGCCAGTGCACGACTACCTTCTGGTACACGGGTTGAGGTGTTGTGAGGACAGCCTGAACAAAAATACGGTGTGCGATCTTTTTGTGCGTCGGGCTTCACACTGACTTTTAACACCGCCTCACGCGACTCTAAATACGCGATACGCTCACGTACACGCTGCTCAATCGGATGGCCTGCGAAATAGTTTGAAATCCTTGCTGCAATTGCACGCGCAATTTGCGTAGGATTTAATTCATAGGTGCCGGGCAACAACCACTCACCATGACCACTGCGACGAGTGTTACTCCATTCACCTGTGTCATCAAATTTACCGACGACACGTGGACGCACATCATTGCGCCAGTTATACAGTTCTTCTTTGAGTTGATATTCCAGCAGCTGACGTTTTTCTTCGACGACTAAAATTTCTTCAAGGCCTGTAGCAAACTGACGCGCACCTTCGGCCTCGAGTGGCCACGTCATACCTACTTTGTAGAGTCGCAATCCGATATCGCGCGCGACATTTTCATCAATTCCCAAATCTTCCAGTGCCTGACGCGTATCAAGATAGGATTTACCGGCAGTCATAATGCCAAAGCGTGCGTTCGGGCTATCCCAGATCACACGATTCAATTTATTCGCACGCGCATACGCTAGTGCTGCATACCATTTGTAATTAACCAGTCGCTCTTCTTGTTCGAGAATGCCATCGGGCCAACGAATATTTAATCCGCTAGGTGGCATATCGAAATCGTCGGGCATCACAATCTGCACACGATTCGGATCGATATCAACGGTCGCACCCGACTCAACTACATCGGTGACGCATTTCATACCTACCCACAAACCGGTGTAGCGGCTCATGGCCCAACCATGCAAACCGTAATCTAAATATTCTTGTACAGACGAAGGAAATAAAACAGGAATGCCACACGCTTTCAGAATGTGTTCACTCTGATGAGCATTCGTCGATGACTTAGCAGCGTGATCATCACCTGCTAACGCTAGTACGCCACCGTGAGGCGCCGTTCCAGCACCAACCGCATGCTTGAATACATCGCCGGAACGATCGACACCCGGGCCTTTGCCGTACCAGATAGAAAACACACCATCGTATTTAGCACCCGGAAATAAATTGACTTGCTGAGTGCCCCAGATCGATGTGGCGGCCAAATCTTCATTCACACCGGGTTGAAAACGCACGTGGTGTGCATCAAGATATTTTTTCGCCTTCATCGCCGTTTGATCGACAGAGCCCAACGGTGAGCCGCGATAACCAGTAATGAATCCCGCAGTATTTAGCCCAGCGGCGAGATCGCGCTGACGCTGCATCATCGGCAAACGAATGATGGCTTGAGTGCCGGTCAGGAAAACACGCCCGCGATCGAGCGTGTATTTATCGTCAAGGGAAATAGCGTCCGGCTGCAGTGCCTGCTGCCTGTCTAATGGTGCGTTCATAAAGTCCCCAATAATTTTTCTGTCCGTCGGGATTCGATTTGCATCGCCGACTTAGCCGCCAATATAGGTCGTTTGCCTAGGTAAGAGCCAAAGTATAGGCAGACCCTCAGGTATCGTAAAATCACAAATACGCAAGCATCGTATCCGAAAAACACATACCTTATCTAGACCATGGCTATCAATAACGTCACCCTGCGCCAACTGCGCTATTTCGTCTCAGCCGCCCGCAACGGACAGTTTTCCATGGCGGCCACCAGCGAGAGCGTCTCGCAGTCAGCCATCACCAATGCCGTACTTGCGCTGGAAAAAGAACTGGGCGTCAGGTTATTTGAGCGGCTGGCTCAAGGCGTATCGCTCACCGCTGACGGACAGGATTTTTTTCACCATGCCTGCCATATTTTGGATTCGGTACGCGATGCCACCCACAAGCCACGTTATCGCACCAATGCCTTGCGCGGCAAAGTCAGTGTCGCAGCGTCTTACACCGTGTTGGGATATTTTCTTCCGGATTTGTTGGCACGCTTTCGCGCTAGCTATCCCGAAGTGGACATTGATCTGCGCGACATGGACCGAACTGAAATTGAACGTGCAGTGCTGAATAAAGAAGTCGATCTCGGTGTGGCGATTCTTTCCAACATTGACAAGCTAGAACGATTCGCGCACGCGGTGCTAGTGCGTTCACGTCGCCAACTATGGGTCGCCCCCGGCCATGCTCTAGCCAAAATTGCTTCACCTTCACTGAAAGACATTGCGCAGCATCCCTACATCATGGTGACTACCGACGAAGCCGAATTATCAACCTTGGGATATTGGAAATCACGTCGCATCAAACCGAATATTGTGTTTCGCACCACATCGATCGAAGCCGTGCGTGGGCTGGTGGCGCATGGCTTTGGTGTCACTGTATTGTCTGACATGGTGTTTCGCCCCTGGTCACTCGAAGGCAAGCGGATTGAAGCACGCCCTATTCTTGATCTTGTGCCGCCCATGGAAGTGGGTGCGTTGTGGAATCCAGAAAAAGAAATCAGCACGCCCGCAGAAGCATTTCAGCAATTTTTGCTGCATGCCTACGGTTATTAATTCAACTTCTTTCCTTTCATCGGGCTGACAGGGTCTGACAGATCTGTAACAAGCGGTAAATCCTCGGTGGTATGGGAGTCGCGTGAATCACGATAGCGACTCCAACTACTAAACGAGGTCATCATGAAACACGTCACCGCTATTTCAATGCTGCTTTCCGTACTTGCTGGAAGTAGCGTCGCACTTGCTGATGATCACGAAACCAGTGGCATGCAAGGCGACAAGATGCCTCCTGCTTTTTCGAAATTTGATAAAAATAGTGACGGGCGTATTAGCCGCGATGAAGCGCGTGAGGGCACGGATCGTATGTTCAATGACATTGATACCAACAAAGATGGCTTTATTTCGAAAGAAGAAATGCAAGCCCACCACAAACTAATGCATGACAAATTTCGCGAAGGCATGCGCGAAAAAATGCGCGATCACTGGAAAAGTGCCGATAAAGATGGCGATGGCTCACTCAGCCGCGCAGAAGTTGAAGCAGCGCACATGAAACATCTATCACGAGACTTTGACAAACTAGACACCAACAAGGACGGCAAACTGAGCGAAGATGAAATGAAAATGACTATGCGCCCAGGACCCAAATAAATAATTCACCAGCTTTTCTCACTTTGATTGCTGCAGAAATGGTGACGTACATTTTTTACTCCGCGGTGGCTTTGTTGCCACGTCTCCACGCCACACTCTGTAGGCGTGTTTACGGATCCGATCAACCCATCGGATCCGTTTTTTTATCTACGATCTAATAAAGTTTGAACTGCGCTCACCCGTGCGGCATGCACTGCGGCAGCAATGTGATGTGTAGGATTTTGAGGATGGTCTATCGCAACCGCGGCGGCGATCTGGCCTGCGTTAATCGCTTTTGCAGATGTAAGCGAGGCTAGCAATAGTTCTATTGAAGGTAATTTATTTTTATTGCTGGTTTGATGAATGAGCTCATGCAGCTTTAACAAATCCGCAAAACGATCGGATTTACGAAACGCATCACAACGCTCAAGTAGTTTGACGATAGCATCTGCCGACATTTCAGCAGCAGCATGAACAGCAACGCACTCACGCGCCGCCAATATAGCAAGCTCTTTCACGTCATTCGGCAGCTTTAAGCGCTGACACAAATCGATCGCCAGCTGCTCATTCGCTAAGTGGTAAGTAATGACGGAAAAACGAATGGGGAGTGAAGCCTCTAAATGAGCAGCACCATCGATTTCGCTCATTATTTTTTCAGCAGCCACAGCTGATGCATGTGACTGGGTATCGATTACCTGATCAAGCAATCCATCAAGCTCGGGCATCAAACGCTTCAGCGCTCCACACTCACGCAACACCGCAAACATACGCGAAGGACGCGCCTCCATTAAGCCGCGCGCAATTTCTTGCCACACTCTTTCCGACACCAATGCATCCACCTCGCCTGACTCAACCATCTGATGCATCAGAGTAGCCGTCTGCGGTGCGACACTAAAGTCTGTGAATCGCGCAGCAAAACGCGCAAGGCGCAAGATACGCACAGGGTCCTCCGCAAATGCGAGCGAGACATGTCGAAATACTTTGTTTTTAATATCAGCTTGTCCGCCACAAGGATCGATCAGCGTGCCGTCGATATCTTGTGCGATCGCATTAATCGTTAGATCACGTCGCTGTAAGTCTTGCTCCAACGTGACATCGGGCGCTGCATGAAATGCGAAACCCGTATAACCCGGCGCAGTTTTTCGTTCAGTCCGCGCTAAGGCATATTCTTCGTGCGTTGTGGGATGAAGGAAAACCGGAAAATCCTTACCTACCGCAATGAAGCCCGCTGCTTTCATCTGCTCAGGTGTCGCACCAACCACTACGTAATCTCTATCTTTGACGGACAAACCCATCAGCGCATCACGCACCGCTCCACCCACAACATAAATTTTGTAGGTTGGCGCCATCGTGTTTAGTGAGGTGCGAGGTAGCGAGGTGCCACCGCTTCTAATGGCGTGGCGAGCCACGCGGGGGGTGTGGAGTAACTTCCTGTCGCTACGTTATCTACTTTCATAGAGTCGAGATTGTCGCGACTCATAATCGGACCACCCGGCACATGCTCTAGTAGAAAGGCTTGTATACGAGCGAGCGCATCAGGCAATTCAATGACAGGCCGCGGATGACCGCTATACACACCGGCGAGATGCAGCAATTCTTTCATGCTGTAGACAGTCGGCCCTATCAATTCATAGGTCTGACCAATGGTGTCACTATTTTCAAGTGCCTGCACAAAAGCCTGAGCAACATCGCCTACAAATACTGGTTGAAATTTTGTCTGCACACCACCCAAAGCTAATACCGGCAACACCGACTGAAGCTGGGCAAACATGTTGAGAAAATTATCTTCTGGGCCGAAAACCACGGATGGGCGAAATGACGTCAGCTCAAGATCGGTTGCTGCTGACATTATTTTTTCGCCCACTGCTTTGGAGCGTTGATACATAGACGGGCCGTGCTCATCAGCACCCAAAGCACTCATATGCAAAAACCGCTTAATCCCCTTGCGCTGACATGCTGCGACTAAGCGTCGTGGCAACTCGACGTGAGCGCGCTCAAAGGCAGGACCCCATGGAGTACCTCCCGATGAATGCAGTACACCGACTAAATTAATTACAGCATCTGCACGCTGCATCAAACGATCGAGTGCCGACGGATCATAAACATCCGCTTCAACTAACTGAACGGTCGGCAATACTGTTAAATGACGCGCGCGATGTGGTCGGCGCGTGGGCACAATAACGCTGCGACCGGTCGCAGCTAGTTGCGCCACGATATGTGAACCGATAAATCCGCTGCCACCAATAACTACAATAGATTCATGTCGCATAGTTGCCATCTTAGGGTAAATCACCGATTTCGTTCAGCATGGCATCGCGTGGCGATATGATGCCCAAACGAGATTTCAAGCTAGGTCCTTTATTCTCAAACAACGCTGAATAGCAGGTCGCATTCGCCAACACATTTTTCACATAACCGCGGGTTTCTGAAAAAGGAATCGTCTCGGCAAAGATAGCCCCCTCGATAGGTTTTTCCAGCGTTGCTCGCCAAAGTCGCGGACGACTCGGGCCGGCATTGTAAGCAGCCGTTGCTAAGGTCTGCGAGCCACCCAGATTTCCCAACACCATATTCAGATAATGAGTCCCGAGGGTGATGTTAGTTCGAGTGTCGTTTAAGTTACTGAGCGAAAAACCTGACATACCTATCTTGCGCGCCACATAGTTTGCCGTGGCAGGCATGATTTGCATCAAACCGGACGCACCGACGTTAGAGCGCGCCGCTTTCACGAAGCGCGACTCTTGTCGAATCAATCCATATACCCACGCCTTATCCAAACTCAGCGGCTGAATAGCTGTTTGCATGATGTCGTCATGCGGCGTTGGAAAACGCTGCGTGAAATCTAACTCTACCTTTGCGCGATCCGCTGTTGTGACCATGCGATCCAGCACACCACTCTGGCGTGCAAATTCACCAGCGGCTAATAATTGACGATCATTCAGTTTGCGTAATTGCCAATTCCATTCACGATTTCCTTCGAAACGTAAATCAAGATCAAGCAGTTTGAGTGAATTACGAAAGCCCGGATTCGACACCGCCTCAGATAACTCTTCTGCAGTCGGCGCTGATGGACGCGGTGGTACTACAAGCTTTTGACCTAACTCTTCCGCCGCCAAAATTCCATAAAAAGTAGGCTGACTAGAGATAGTTTGAAATAATTTTTGCGCATCGTCTGTGTGATGCTGAGCAAGATAAGCACGACCACGCCAGTAAACCCATGTCGGCTCTTTTTGAAGTTCACGCGGCATGCTATCGATTGCACGCGCTACCATAGGCCAATCACCATCACGTAAAGCAGCGCGAACGCGCCACTGATGACCATCTGGCGATAAAGTCGCATCCCAGGTCTTACGCCACAAATTAGCAGCTTCTTTTGACAGCCCCATCGATGCATGTAAGGCTATCTGGGCCCAAGCCTGTGCCTGCTCTTCATGATTTAATCTAAACAGTGATTTATGTAATGCGCGTTCAGCTTTGTCTTGGTTATCTTTCGCTACTCGCCCTAAAGCAATCACGAACAATTCACGTACCGCTTGCGATCCTGCTGCGCCTCGCTCAACAAACGCAGATGACCGTTCAATCGCTGGCATCAACTGGCGCTCGCTGACGTCGATGAAATATGCAATACGCTTGGCTGCGCCTGTTGCACCATATTCAGCAGCTAAACGAATTTGACGCCAAACATCATCTTCACCAAACTGCCTGTTTTGATACAACCGATGAATTAAATCAACGCATGCCTCACCATAGTTCTTGGGTTGTACTAATAACTCGCGCGCTGCTTTGACGACGTTTTCACCTTTCGCAACACGCGATGAAAGCGCATAACATTTCACTTGCAAATCATCATTCAAAACAAATAAGGGGTATTGCTCATCAAATAATCGCCAGTCACGCGCACGACCCAATATCAGCAACCAGTCATTGCGCAAACGATCTGCGATAGCGGTGCCGTCATAACGATTCAGATAGCTACGAATTTCGCCTTCCGGTGTCGAGACAAGACGCGGATAGAGACGATAATAGTCAACATAGGATTGAATAGGATAATCAGCTAAGCGAGCGGACAGGCGACCGGTATCCCCCATATCGCCGCGCGCGGATGCATCGCGCAACATGATGAAATCCGCATCGGCACCGCCGCCGACCAAGATGGCACGTTTAGCAGCTGTCGCGGCATGCGCCATCGGCATCAGCGCCGTAACGAGCAAGACCACAGAAAGATGCTGCTTCATGGCCGAAAAAATTGTGCGGGCCGTGCGCCACATCGATACATCCGAAATTTTCATGAATGAATTACTAGATAAAAAAAAGGGGGAAAAATTAAAAGCAGTGACAAAATTTCATGCCTTTACAACATGCATAGCGTCATTCCTTTATAGTCTCTTAGAATACCATGCAGCATTCAGAACTATCGACATGAAAGCGGCTATTTTTAGCAATGCAAACCCCAACAAATAAAGTGGAATTACGTCAGCAGCTCACCGCAGCTCGCCGCACCATGAGCGCTGATACAAAAGCCATGGCAGATGCGCGC